>DASWIR010000217.1:0-9587 GCA_036397575.1 Alteraurantiacibacter sp.
CGGCAAGTCGATGGACGATATCGGCCTGTGGGAGCTGAACGAGGCCTTCGCGGTGCAGGTGCTCTATTGCCGCGACAAGCTCGGCATTCCCAATGAGCTGCTCAACGTCAATGGCGGCGCGATCTCGATCGGCCATCCCTATGGCATGACCGGGGCGCGCTGCGTCGGCCATGCGCTGATCGAAGGCAAGCGCCGCGGCGCCAGACATGTCGTCGTCACCATGTGCGTGGGCGGCGGCATGGGCGCGGCAGGCCTGTTCGAGGTGCTCTGACGCGCGATAGACAGGCTCGGCTTTTGGGACGATAAACCACCCATGGACGCGCCTGCATCGATCGGGATCATGGAGATCATCGGCATTGCCGGTTCGGTGGCGCTGCTTTCGGGCTGGCGGCTCTATCTCACCGTGCTCGCGACCGGCCTTGCCATGCGTTACGGCGCGATACCGCTACCCGAACACCTCCAGAGCCTGCAGGTGCTCGCCAATCCCTGGGTGATGGGCGCGGCGGGCGTCGCCGCCTTCTGCGAATTCTTCGCCGACAAGATCATGTGGCTCGACAGCGTATGGGACGCGGTCCATTCGCTGATCCGCCCGATCGGCGGCGCGCTGCTGGCGCTTGCAGTGATCGACCCGTCCGACCCCGCGACGCAGGTGCTGGCCTTCATCCTCGGCGGCGGCGCTTCATTGCTCGCCCATGGCGGCAAAGCCGGTGCGCGGGCGGTGATCAATACCAGCCCCGAACCGGTCAGCAATGTCGCCGTCTCGACGGCGGAGGATGTGGTGACGGTGGGCCTGCTCTATCTCGCCTATGAATACCCTGTCGCGGCAGGCGCGATCGCGCTGATCCTGCTGGGGTTGGCGGTCTGGCTGCTGCTGGCCGCGCGGAGAATTCTCCGGTCGCTGTTCAGCGCCGGGGGACGCGCCGCCCCGCCGCCTTCCGGAGACAGTGCCTAGAGTTTTTCTGGTTTAGGATGAACCACCCGGTAATAAAATGCCCTCGCCCCCGCGCAGGCGGGGCCCCAGAGCAGCAGGCGCTACGCTTAGAGACTCTGGGTCCCCGCCTGCGCGGGGACGCGATTCAATCTAAACCGGGAAGACCCTAACCGTTCGACACGGCCTTCAGCCTCTTCCCATCCCGCGCATGGGCCCGCATCCAGTCTTCCAGCACCGGCGCGATCTGCGTGCGCCATTTCTTGCCATTGAAGATGCCGTAATGCCCGCAATCGGGGGTAAGGTGATATTTCTTCATCGAGTCCGGCAGCTTCGGCGCAAGGTCCAGCGCCGCCTTCGTCTGGCCGATGCCCGAAATGTCGTCGCGCTCACCCTCTACTGTAAGCAGCGCGGTATCGGTGATTGCCTCCGGCTTGATCGCCTTGCCGCGATGGACGAACTCGCCCTTGGGCAGTGAGTGCTTCTGGAACACTTCCTCGATCGTCTGCAGATAGAATTCCTCGGTCATGTCGCAGACCGAGAGATATTCATCGTAGAAGCCCCGATGCGATTCCGCGCTGTCATTGTCGCCTTCGATCAGGTGATTGAAGAACTGGTAATGGCTGAAGATGTGATTGCCGAGATTCATCGACAGGAAGCCCGCAAGCTGCAGGAAGCCGGGATAAACCCTCCTGCCGGCGCCGGGATATTGCAGCGGCACGGTGGCGATCACATGGCTCTCGAACCAGGAAAGCGGCCGGTCCATCGCCACGTCGTTGACCGAAGTCGGGCTCGCGCGCGTGTCGATCGGCCCGCCCATCATGGTGAGCGTGGCCGGACGGCAGGGATTCGCCTCCGCAGCCATCACCGCCGTCGCCGCGAAAGCCGGAACTGAAGGCTGGCAGACTGCGACGACATTGGCGCCGGGTCCGATATGTTCGAGAAACTCGATCAGATAATCGATATAGTCGTCGAGGTCGAAGCGGCCCACGCTGACCGGCACCAGCTTGGCATCGGCCCAGTCGGTAATCCAGACGTCCTGGTTCTCGAGCAGCCGCGCCGCCGTGCCGCGCAGCAGCGTGGCGTAATGGCCGCTCATCGGCGCGACCAGCAGCACTTTCGGCGCATCCTTGGGCAGGCCTTCGCGGCGGAAGCGGCGCAGCGCGCAGAAAGGCTTGTGGACTTCCACGCGGTTGGTCACGTCGCACGCCTTGCCCTCGATTTCGACCGAATCGATGTCCCACTCCGGCTTCCCGCGCTGGGCATAGGCGTGGGAGAAGACCTCAAGCGCGCTCGCCATCATCGGCCCCATGCCGAAATAGCCCATCGGAACTCGCGGATTCTGCAGGATTTCAGCGCCGACCGACGCCCAGGCGCTGGCGGTTGTCAGCCAGGCCCGCTGCATTTCATAGGCGTGATAGATCAAATCCGGTTCCTCGATTGCGCAATATGCAAAATGGGCCGTTTCAACCCATGTTGCAATGCACAATCTTCGTTGCAGTGCGTCAGGCGAAGGGAATGGCTCGTTCGAGCGGTGCCGGGCAGGCGCCTGCGGCCATTGCCAGCATCGGGCGCGGTCCCTAAGGCCCGCCAATCATGGCGCAAGAACCCGACCAGAGCGACGCGGCACCGCCCGGAAACGGTTCCGGCAAGGCAGAGGCTCCTCCGGCAAAGAGCCTCGGCCCGCTCACGATGATCTGGCGCGAGACTTTCAAATATCCGCGCCAGCTCACCTTTGCCGGCCTCGCCCTGCTGACCAGCGCGGCCGCGACGCTGGCGATCCCCTATCGCTTCAAATCGATCATCGACGATGCTTTCGGCGAAGCGGCCGATATCGCGGCGATCAACAACTCATTCCGCTATCTGATGATGATCGTGGTCGTGCTGGGCCTCGCCAGCGCGGTGCGGTTCTACTTCGTCAGCTGGCTGGGCGAGCGTGTGGTCGCGGATGTGCGGCTCAAGGTGCAGGAGAACCTGCTGCGCCTGTCGCCGGGCTTCTTCGAGGAAAACAGCCCCAAGGAAATCTCCAGCCGCATGACCAGCGACACGGCGATTATCGAGCAGGTCGTGGGCACGACGATCTCGGTGGCGCTCAGAAACCTGATCACCGGCATGGGCGGGATCGTGCTGCTGTTCATTCTCGCCCCGCTGCAGTCGCTTTATCTTGTGGGCGGCGCCTTCCTGATCGCCATAACCATGCGCCTGTTCGGCAACAGGATTCGCACTGTCGCGCGCGCCAGCCAGGACCGCGTGGCCGATGTCGGCGCGAAAGTCTCCGAAGTGCTGGGCGCGATGAAGATCGTCCAGGGCTTCAACCAGGAGGAGCGCGAGACGCAGAACTTCTCGCGCGCGGTCGAGGCGACCTTCGACACCGCCAAGAAGCGTATCCGGCTGCGCGCAATGATGACCGCGCTGTTCATCACCGTAGTGTTCGGCGCGATCACGGCGCTCATGTGGAACGGCGCGCTGAGCGTCGCCGAAGGAACCATCTCGGGCGGCACGATCGCCGCCATCGTGGTGGTCGGCGTGATGGTTGCCGGCGCATTCGGCGCCCTGTCCGAAGTCTATGCCGATCTCCTGCGCGGAGCCGGCGCCGCCAGCCGGCTGGGCGAATTACTGCAGGAACGGCCGAGCATCGTCGTGCCTGCGCGCCCGCAAGCCTTGCCCCAGCCGCCGCGAGGCAGCTTCGCCTTCCAGAATGTGACCTTCCGCTATCCCACGCGGCCCGAAACCGCGGCGGTGATGGATTTCACGCTGACGGTCGAGCCGGGCGAGACCGTTGCGGTGGTCGGGCCTTCGGGCGCCGGTAAGTCGACCATCTTCCAGCTCGCGGAGCGCTTCTACGATCCGCAAATGGGCACGGTCAGGATCGACGGTGTGCCGTTGACCAGCGCGGATCCGGCCGAAGTGCGCCGCCGCATCGCTCTCGTCCCGCAGGAAGCCATCCTGTTCGCCGCCAACGCGCGCGACAATTTGCGCTACGGCAATTGGGAAGCGAGCGAGGAGCAGATCTGGGACGCGGCCACCGCCGCCAATGCGGATGGCTTCCTGCGCGACCTGCCGGACGGGCTCGACACTTTCCTCGGCGAAGGCGGGGCCCGGCTTTCCGGTGGGCAGCGCCAGCGGGTCGCGATCGCGCGCGCGCTGCTGCGCGATGCGCCGATCCTGCTGCTCGACGAAGCGACCAGCGCGCTCGACGCCGAAAGCGAGCGCCTGGTGCAGGAGGCGCTCGAACGGCTGATGGAAGACCGCACCACGCTCGTCATCGCCCATCGGCTCGCCACGGTGCGCGCGGTCGACCGGATCGTGGTGATGGATGCGGGCCGCATCGTCGAGCATGGCACTCATGCCGAGCTTTCCGCCGCGGGCGGGCTCTATGCGCGGCTCGCCTCGCTGCAATTCCACGATGTGGAGGCGGCGTGATCACGGAACAACTGCCTCCCGCGATGTGAGCCCCAGCGCAGGCTGGGGCCTCGGGCCGCAAGTACGGCGAATACGGGACGAGGTCCCTGCCTCCGCAGGGACTCACAACCACGTAGGTCGTATCTCCCGCCGATTCCTCACCAATCGATTGCCCCGCGCCCCTGCGCCTCCAGGAACGCGTTGGCCTTGCTGAAAGGCCTGGAGCCGAAGAAGCCCGAATGCGCCGATAAAGGGCTGGGATGCGGAGCGGTGAGCACGAGATGGCGCGTGTCGCCTTGCAGTTCGGGGATATTGGCGGCCTTTTTTCGCGCGTGGCTGCCCCACAGGATGAACACGCTCGGTTCCTCGCGCCGCGCGACCGCCGCCACGCAGGCATCGGTAATCGCTTCCCAGCCGCGCCCGGCATGGCTGCCCGCCTGGCCTGCCTCCACGGTGAGCGAATTGTTGAGGAGCAGCACGCCCTGCCGCGCCCAGTGCTCGAGATTGCCATGTCCCGGCGGCGTGACGCCGAGATCGCTTTTCAGTTCCTTGTAGATGTTTACCAGCGAGGGAGGCACTCTTACCCCTTCGGGCACGGAGAAGCACAGCCCATGCGCCTGGCCCGGCCCGTGATAGGGATCCTGCCCCAGGATCACCACTTTCACCTTGTCGAGCGGAGTCAGTTCCAGCGCACGCAAGCGCTGGCCCCGCGGCGGGTAGACCCGCTTGCCCTCCGTCTCTTCCTGCTTGAGCCAGCCGCCCAGCCGCCGCGCCTCCTGCGTCGCCAGCACCGGTTCGAGCACCGGCCGCCAGCTTTCGGGGATCGTATCGTTCGCCATGAGGCGACCTTATCGGGCCGCGACATCGTGAACCAGCGGGGCTTTCACCTTCTCAACAATCGGCCTAAGGCGCATGCCCTATGGCAGTCTATTTCCACGAAGAAGATCTCCCCGCGGGCGTGCTTGCGGCCGGCCCGGTGGCGGTCGATACCGAAACGATGGGCCTCGTCACTGCGCGCGACCGGCTGTGCCTCGTGCAGATCGGCGACGGCAATGGCGACGAGCATCTGGTCCGCTTCGCGCGCGGCAGCAGCTTCGACGCGCCCAACCTCAAAGCCGTGCTGGCAGACCCGGCCCGGCTGAAGATCTATCACTTCGCGCGCTTCGACCTCGCGGCGATCCGCTATTATCTGGAGGTGATGGCCGCGCCCGTATTCTGCACCAAGATCGCCAGCAAGCTGACGCGGACCTTCACAGATCGCCATGGCCTCAAGAACCTGATCAGCGAACTCCTCGGCGAGGATATTTCCAAGCAGCAGCAGACCAGCGACTGGGGCGCGGGTGAAATCAACGAGGCGCAGCGCGACTATGCCGCCTCCGATGTGCGCTATCTCCACCGTCTCCATGCAGTGATGGTCGAACGGCTGGAGCGGGAGGGCCGCACCGCCATCGCTCAGGCGTGTTTCGATTTCCTTCCGACCCGCGCAATGCTCGACATTGCGGGCTGGGCCGACAAGGACATATTCAGCCACGAATAGGCAAGAAGCGGGCGAATGACCGAAGAAGCCGACCAGATACGCAGCGAGCGCCGGGAATTCGCAAGGCCGGGCGGAGAGCATGACCGGCTGATCCGTCGGCTGGCCATAATCCTGCCGGGAGCGGTGGGCGTGATCGCCGCGTTGATGATCCTGACGCCCCTGTCCCCGCGCGGGGAAGTCAGCTTCCTGCTTGACCGCAACAAGGTCGCCGTCGCGAGCGAGCGGCTCCGCGTCGACAATGCGATGTATCGCGGGCAGGACGATCAGGGCCGTCCCTTCTCGCTGACTGCCGGTCAGGCGGTGCAAAGCAGCGCGCGCGTCCCCGTGGTGCACATGGCGGACCTCGTCGCGCGCATATTGCTCTCCGAAGGCCCGGCAGTATTGAGCGCGGACAGCGGAACCTACAATTTCGACGAGAATCGCGTGTTGGTGGACGGGATCGTCCGCCTGAGCGCCGCCGACGGCTATCGCATGGTCGTCTCCGACGTGACGGTCGACCTCGAAGAGCAGATGATCCGCAGCGCCGGGCGCGTGGAAGGCGCGGCGCCGGCCGGCACATTCAGCGCGGATTCGATCATGGCCGATATCGCCAGGCGCGAAGTCTCGCTGCTTGGCAATGCGCGGCTTTCGATGGTGCCGGGAAAGCTGGCAATGCCATGAGCCCGTCCAAGCCCACTTCCCATGACGCGGAAGGCGCATTAGTCAGCGGGACGATGCGCAGCAGCCCAATCGCCCGCCTGGCCTTCAAGAGCCTCGTCGCCGGCCTCGCTATGGGCAGCGTGCTTGCCCTGTCGGGCGGCGGGAGCATTGCCACCGCGCAATCGATCGCCGGGTTCGATTCCAATGCACCTGTGAACTACCTCGCCGACCGTATCGTATTGATGGACCGCGAGAAGCGCGTCGTGCTGTCGGGCGATGTCCAGATTTCGCAAGCCGATCTAAGGTTGAACGCCGGGCGCACCACAATCGCCTATACCGACCAGGGCACGCTGCAGATCCAGCGGATCGACGCGACCGGGGGAGTGACGGTCAATCGCGGCAATGAATCGGCGCGCGGATCCGCCGCGGTCTACGATTTCAACCGCCGGCTGATCATCATGTCGGGCGGAGTGAGCCTGCGCCGCGGCAGCGATACTCTGAATGGCGGGCGGCTGGTGATCGACCTCAATACCGGCCTTTCGACCGTCGACGGCCGTGCGAGCGGCGGTTCCAGCGGCCGGGTGAGCGGGACATTCCAGGTTCCCGGCGAGTGAACCGGTAAGCTAGCGTCTTTCCGACTTTGATCGAGGCATCGAAGCGGCGACTTGGCAATCCAGACTTACATACTTGTGAGTCCCTGCGGAGGCAGGGACCTCATGCCATAATCGCGGCACTTGCGGCCTGAGGCCCCAGCCTGCGCTGGGGCACACACATGATTCAATGTTGAGCGGAACGCCTCTAGCGGGTGCGCACACTCGCGGCGGCGAAGCGGGAAATCTCCGCCAATCCCTGGGCCAGCCGCAACTCGGCCGACTGATTGCTGGCGAGCAGCGTCTGGTGCAGCTCGATCAGCCGGCCGGTCAGCCGCTCGAGCCGCCGCCCGCGCCAGCAATGAAGCTGCCGTTCGATATCGGGCGCATCGCGGAAGAAGATGCGGCGGGCATTGCTCTCCGCCTTCACGAAATTCCTTACATTGCCGTTCGGCCCGATCCTCGCCGCCAGCCCGGCCAGTTGCGCGGCGCGGCGCTCGAAGGCCAGCAGCAGCCCGACCGGGTTCATGCCCAACTCGCGCATCCGCTTGAGCTCGCCGGAAAGCCGCCCCGTCTCCCCCGCCAGCACGGCATTGACGAGGGGGGCGAAGGCATCGTCCTCCGCCACCGCGCCGACCGCATCGAGCGCCTCGGCATTTGCGCTTTTGGGCGATTGCGGATCGGCATCGAGATAGAGCGCGAGCTTTTCGACTTCCGACTTCGCCAGCCGCACATCGAGCCCGGCGGCGCGCGCGATCCTCTCAGCGAGCGCGCCGTCGAGCTTGAGCCCGGCGGCATCGCCCATGCGGCGCACTTCCTGCGCCACCGATTGGAGATCGGGCGGGTAGAACATCGCGACCAGCGCATCGGCGCGCTTTTCCAGCAGCTTGGCGGTACGCGACTTGTCGGTAGCCGATTGCGCGACCACCAGCACCGGCGCCGCCTCGATGCCTTCCGCCTCGGTGCTTTCGATCAGCGCCGCCAGCGCATCATGCGCCTCGTCACCGCTTGCGCGGACATAGATGTGCCGGGCATCGCCGAACAGCGATGACGAACGCGCCTCGTCGCCCAGCAGCGCCGGATCCTTGCGCAAATCGCCTCCCGCAAGCTCGACCCGCTCGCCCGGATCTTCCAGCATGGCGGCAATCCGGTCGGCGGCGGCCGAGGCCCCTGCCTCGTCCGGCCCGCAGAAGAAGAAGATGCGGCACTGGCGCGCGGCCTTGGGCGCGGCCACGGCAAAGTCCCGCTGAGTCGCCTTCATCCCTGCTGCCGCAGCGCCAGGGCCAGCTGCGTAACGATGCGGTCGGCGACGTCCCTTGCCAGATTTTCCAGCGCGGTCTGCTCGGCGGCGATGGTCGCATATTCGCTGGAGACGACATCGATGCCCGCATCCGAGCCGGCCGTCGCATCGAGCAATATCTCGCCGGTCGCATTGTCGACCAGCTGATAGCGGGCGCGCAGCGTGCGCCGCTCGCGCCCGATCGTATCGTCGGTGAGCAGACCGAGCCCTTCGAGCTGGTCGTCGAGCCGCACATCCAGCCGGAAACGCTCACCGCCATCGTCGGAATAATTGCCGAGCCGGTCGCGCAGCGCGTTGCGCACCAGCCAGCCGTCGCGCCCCGGTATCGGCGGCACTGCAACCGCGGCAAGACCCTGCACCACCGCGCCATCGCTGCCGCCGGCATACATGGGCTTGAGTCCGCAGGCAGAGAGCGACGCCGAGGCGGCCAATGCCGCGAGCAGGGCCGCCCGCACTCTCATGCGACGATATTGACCAGCCGGTCGGGCACCACGATCACCTTGCGCACCTGTGCTCCATCCAATGAACGCTGCACCTTCTCGGAAGCGAGCGCAAGCGCCTCCAGTTCCTCCCGCGGTAGGCCCTTGGCGACTTTCAGCGTGTCGCGCAGCTTGCCCTTCACCTGCACTGCGATGGTGACTTCGTCGTCGACCAGCAGCGCCGGATCGTGCTTGGGCCAGTCGGCCTCGGCCAGCAGTCCGGAATGGCCCGCGCGGCTCCAGGCTTCCTCGGCAAGATGCGGCATCATCGGCGAGACGAGCTTCATCAGCGCGGCGATGGCTTCGCTGCGGGTGGCGGAAGGCTGGGCCTTCTCAGCCGCCGAAGTGAACTCATAAATACGCGCAACGGCCTTGTTGAAAGCCAGCGCCTCGATATCCTGCCCGATCGCGGCGATCGACTGGTGCAACTTGCGCTTGAGCTCTGCATCCTCGCCGCCCGCCGCCGCATCGTGCTGGCAGAACAGCCGCCACAGCCGCTGAACGAAGCGCCAGCAGCCTTCGATTCCGGCTTCGCTCCACGGCAGGTCGCGCTCGGGCGGACTGTCGGAGAGCATGAACCAGCGCACGGCATCGGCGCCGAAACGCGCGACAATCTCGTCCGGATCGACGACGTTCTTCTTCGATTTGGACATTTTCTCGACGCGGCCGGGCGTGACCGGCTGGCCGCTTTCGATATGGATCCAGTCGTCGC
>DASWIR010000218.1:0-4951 GCA_036397575.1 Alteraurantiacibacter sp.
ATTCGAGGACGTGGTCTGGTTCAGGATGGATATCGGGCGGCGGCAGAACGCCGATCCGCGATGGATACTGCCCCTTCTATGCCGCCGGGGGCACATCACGCGCAACGAGATCGGCGCAATTCGGATCGGTTCGAACGAAACGCATTTCCAGGTGCCTCGGACGGCGTCCGATAAATTTGCCGCAGCACTCGACCGGACGGCATCGGCCGCAGCGGAAGATGGCGGTGACGTGCTCATTGAGCGCTCGCCCCATGCCCCGCGTGAAACGGCGCGTCAGAACCGCAAGGCTTCAGGGCCGGCACGCCGATCAGGACCGCCACACAGTGGTCAGGACAAGTTGCGCGAAGGTCGTCCGCAGCGAAACGCCAAGGGGCCGAAAAAGGCATGGCCAAAGAAATCCGGGCCGAAGAAGCCTGGCAACGGCCGCAAGCCCGATTAAGCGAACCAGGCGGACGAGCGGGAAGTTGGAACCTGTGAGCCGATCAGGTCCAAACTTCCGCATCTAAGGCAACGGCGCCTTGGTCGATCAGCTCCATGACCAATTCGGTCATCGGCCCGGACCTGATCAGGACCGGATCCACCGGGACTTGGTCATGCGCACACAAACTTGCGGCAAATGAGGCGGTTTCGCCGACGCATTCAAAGCACTGGCCATTCACGAACAGCGAGATGGAGTCCGGTCCGCGGCGAATGAAGGAAAACCGGCTGGCTGGATTGCGCTGCAGCGGGATATTCTCCTCTAGCAGGAGACGCAGTTCCTCCTTTCCTATGGGCTCTGCTGGCCGCCAGTCGATCTCGGTACTCTTCGGCATAGTGCAGTATTTGCCGAACCAGCGTCCAAATGCCTCGTGGTCGTTCAGCTTCTCGGCAATCATCGCGTGCAGATCGGCGATGGCGTGGGCCGAAATCTCGCCCGGGTTCTCCTGCCGGGGCAAATTCGGATCGGCGTAGCGGTCGTCATCTTCGAGCTCAGCGAGCAGGCTCTCGGACCAGTTGGCGATCAACTCGCCCCGCGAAGGTGCGCGAAAGCCGATCGAATAGGTCATGCAATCGTCACCGACTGCGACGCCGTTATGGGCGATACGCGGCGGAACATACAGAATGTCGCCGGGCTCCAGGATCCACTCTTCGGTGGGCTCGAATTCTGCCAGCAGACGCAGATCGTCATGCGCCAGCAACTCGGTGGTATCGTCACACGATTTGCCGATTTGCCAGCGGCGTTTGCCCAGGCCCTGAACCAGGAACACGTCGTATTGATCGAAGTGGGCCCCCACGCCTCCTCCATCGGCGGCATAGCTCACCATGACGTCGTCGACCCGCCAATTCGGGATGAAACGGAACGGATCGAGGAGGGCGGCCACGGCAGGAACGTGGTGGTCGACTGCTTGTACAAGAAGCGTCCAAGGGGTCCTGTCGAGCTGACCGAAGCGACTCTCGGGTAAAGGCCCATGCTCGAGCTCGAACGTTTGGGGCGACTGGGTGACCAGGCGGGATTCCACCTCGCTCTCGCATGCGAGCCCCGCCAGTTCATCCGGCTGAAGCGGGTTGCTCCAAGATTTCCATGGATTCCTGATCAACAGCGGTTTCTTCTGCCAGTATTCGAGAAGGAAACCATCAATGTCGAAGCTGGCCAGTTGCATGGCGTCAGCGATTTTCCGGGTCCACTGCCGCCAGCAGATCCATCAGATTTCGCGCAGCTTCGCGATCCGCCTCGTTCTCAAACGAAACGTCGAGATCGGGCGCTGCACCGAGCAAGTGGAGGAGCGACCACAAAGCGAAGCGCTTTCCCCTGTCCTTCTCCAGACCGAAGTCCACGAGTATCCGATCAACTCCTGCTGCCCGTGCGTTATCCGTAATCTCGGAGATTGCGGAAGATCCAAAGTAGCGCCGAAGCAGGTCGTCGAAGTTCATGGTGCGTCGCTAACCATATGCCGGCTCAACGCAAGCGATTGCGACGCCCGGCAAGACAATGTGCGCGAGTTCCATGCGCTCGGACGCGTGGGAAACGGCGTGATGCGCTTGACGCATCGGCGGAGATAAGGCGGTAGATCGGCCTGGTCGACTGGCTTGCGGCCTAACTGCATACGGGAAGGCCCATGAGGTACCGATATAATCGCTACCGAGATCGAGAGCCGAAGCTCAGGCCAAGACACCACGCGGTCGTGCAGGACGGTGAACGAAAATTCCTCAAACTTGTGGGTGGCGTCAGATAGCGGTCCGTGCCTTCTCTACGCCCAGCCGCAAGGCGACGATCAGCTCCGAAGGCGGGCAGGGCTTTTCCAGCGCAGTCACACCGGGATAGCGGTCGCATAGGTCGCTCGTACGGGCATGGCCTGAGTGGAAGATGACTGGCACGCCATCATTGATCAGCCTGTCGGCGAGTTCGAAGACTTCCCCTTCCACCAACTGTACATCGAGGAGGGCGCAATCGGGTCTTTCGCTTTCCAGCGCCTTTTCGGCCGTGCGAACCGAGCCGAACGGACCCATCGGTGCGTATCCTTCATCCTTGACGGTTTCGCACAAATCGTAGGCGACGATGAATTCATCTTCGACGACAAGTATCTTGGGTGGTTTCTTTTGGTTGTTTTTCATGCAGTTTCAGTTCCAGGCCCTCACTTGCCGCGAGCGCGCAGGTGTGTCTCACACGACCCAACTGCAGATAAGACCGCAAGTTCCGTAAAATACGGTAAAGCGATCGGCGATCAAAGCGATCCGAAACGTTCTTCGAAGCCTTTCGTATCGCCGCTGGCCAGCAACCGGGCCTGCTCGACCCAATTATCGCGGCGAATTCGTCCAGTGAACTCAATTAGTTGTGCATCGATCCGGTTGATATCCTCCTCGCCCCATGCTGCGATCTGCGAGAATTGCGTGATGCCCAGTTCGCGTAGTGTCGCTGCGAGCTTAGGGCCAACGCCTTTGATCCGCGTGAGATCGTCGCCAGCGCCCGCTTCGTGCGCGGGGGGAACATGTGCAGCATCATGAGCAACGACCGCCTCGATACCCCCCATGCCTTGCGGCGTGGGCGGGGGGACGGAAGCTGCAGGGGCAGCATCGATCAGCGCCTGATTGCGCTTCGCTCCGCCATTTTCGCCTTCCGCCGGCTCGGTCCGGGTGATGGAGGTCTTGCGATTGGCTGCAAATATCCACCAGGCGACGATGATTCCGACCAGCAATGCGATCAGGAACACCCACCAGAATTCCGCGAACAACTCGTTCATTGGATGCCTTCCCCGGTATCGGCATGGCCGCGGCCCCACAAAAGCCAGCCGATCGCCATTCCGCCCATATAGGAGCAGAGCGAAAGGATGAGCACTTCGAGCCAAATCGGCATCATGCACCTCGATGTTTGCGCGGCGCTCCTTCTATTCCCGGGTTCACGAAACTCAACCCCAGGGGGGGCGATCGAGCTTGAATGGGCTGTTCAGCGTGGTCCGGGCGTATCCACGGGCGTCGGGCGGACTGGCACGGTGGCGATCACCGAGAATTCGATACGGCGATTTGCCGGATCGCCAGAGTCCAGCCCTGGGACAGGTTCGGCAGAGCCCACACCACGCGCGCGCAGCCCGTCGGCTGGAATGCCGCGTTGGACAAGCGCCGAGAGCACCGCATTCGCCCGTTCCCGCGAGAGGGCGAGATTGCCCGGCTCCGGCCCGGAAGTATCGGTATGGCCGGTGATGGCGATGATGCTGCCGAGACAAGGGCGAAGCGCTGCGGCGACTTCATCCACCAAGCCAAGGCTGACCGCATCGATGTTTGCGGAGCCCTCCTCGAAGCGGATCGTGCGCGCCCTCAGTAGTGCTTCGACATCGTCCTGACAGCGCAGCGGGACGATGGCCTCGCTGGAACTGCTTGCCCTGGTCGTGCCGTCCGCCCAGCTCACTCCCCCCACACCTGGTACGGCAGCGACCGCGCGGGCGATCTTGGCGCGCGTCGCTTCGTCCAGTTCCTCCGCGCCGCCGAGCAGCGGATGGCGGGTTGGCCAGCCGAAACGGTTGGTGAAAGTGGCGGTGATGCCCCTTTTGCCAGTATCGGCAATGGCCGTTTCTGCCCGTGCGGAAATGCGCTCCGCCAACGGGCGATCCAACACGGCCGATACGGAAATGGCTATGGCCGCGCTGAGTAGCGCGCCTGCGGCGATGGCGAACCAGGCGCTGCGGGTCATGCTTTTTCCCCTGGCGAACCGACCTTTCGGCGAAACAGCACGCGGTCCTCCGGGCCGAAGCCGCGCCGCCAGATCACCCAGCCATAGATGCCGAGAATCGCCGGCACGCCGAACAGCAATTCGGCCCATTCCGGAAAATAGCTCGTCGTCACCCAGCCGATCAACACCGCTGGCGCGGCGGCGTAGACCAAGGCCCAGCGGAAATTGTTCACCGATTGCCCGAGAATTCGCGAAAGCATGAGGCTCTTGACCAGCGATGCGGTAGCCAGCGCAAGCAGCAAAGCGGCCGCTGCCCCTGCCGCATGATAGAGATCGCTGTAGCCGTAATGGTCGACCAGCAGCATGGCCGCGACCGTCAGCGCAGCCTGCAAAGTGATCGTTCCGATCGAGACGGCCAGGTTGCGGAGCCGGGCGATGTAGACCAGCGCGGCTTCCGACACGACCGCGAGTGCTGCGACGACTTCTGCCGCGAGCAGGAAGGCGAGGGCTGCGGTGCCGCCGACGAAGTTCGGACCGACCAGGCCCATCACCGCCTCACCCGGTATGCCCAGCGCCAGCGCAATCCCCGCTTGCGCCGCCACGATCCAGAAGCCGACCTGGCAGACTTGCCGGGCGATGGCGTTGTAATCGTGATTTTTGAGGGCGCGGGTGATTACAGGCCCCAATATCGGTTCGAAGCTGGTTTTGAGCTTTTGAGGCAGTGTCGCTACCTGCTGCGCCACGTAATAGACCCCAACCGTGCTGGGCGTCGCGAAGAAGCCCAGGATGATGATATCGACCTTGCGCGTG
>DASWIR010000219.1:0-2015 GCA_036397575.1 Alteraurantiacibacter sp.
CGGGTTGAACCAGTGCAGCGCGAGCACGAGCTGGGCAGCGAAATTGGCCAGCAAATCGTGGCCCTTGTGATGCGCCAGCTCATGCGCGATGGCGAGATCGCGGGCAAAGCGGTCTTCCTGACCCATGAAACCCGCGGGCAAAGCGACGACCTTGTCCATCACGCCGAAGGCCAGGGGGGCGGTGACGTCGGGAGTTTCGACAAGGCGGATCCGCTCGGCCTCACCCACCGGCCGCGCTGATACCAGCAGGCGCCGACGCATTTCCGAGTAGGTCCATACGCGCCACGCAATGAAGGCGAGCGCCCCGCCAAGCCATATGGACAGCAGGATTTCATCCCAGGGCAATGCGGCTTGCGGCGGGACCGGAGCCAGCGACGCCTCGGGAACAGTCTCGAACGTTGCGTAGGTCAATGTGACCGGCTCGGCCGGCTGCGGCATGGCCTCGGCCACCGGCGCCATTTCCGCAGGCAAAACCAGCGGCGGCAGCAACAGTCGCAGCACTGGCAGGGACCACAGAGCATAAGCCATCGGGGCACCGAGCCATCGCGACACGGGTCGGCGCAGGACAAGAACCAGCGCGATGAGTGCGCCGGTGGTGATCAGCGTATCGGTCAGCCAGGCGGTCATCGTTTCAACTCCTGCAGGAGCCGCTCAATTTCGGCGATGTCCTCCTCGGTCAGCGCCTCGGCCTCAGCCAATTGCGCGAAAAGCGGCGCGGCGCGGCCGCCGAACAGGCGATCGACCAGGCGGCGCGATTCTCCGCCGAGATAATCGGAACGCTCGATCAGCGGGCGATAGAGGAAACGGCGGCCATCGGGTTCGGTCGCTACTGCATTCTTGACGACCAGCCGCGACAGCAGCGTTTTGACGGTCGGCATCGACCATCCCCGGTTTTCGCATACATGTTCGCAAACTTCGGCGGCGGTGAGCGGACTTTTCCGCCACAATGCCTCCATCACTGCATGCTCGGCTTCGCTAATGCGTTCAACCGGAGCTTCGTCCCTCGCAGCCATAGAATCCTCCGAATCTGTCTACGCCTGTAATCGCAGTGACTACGGCTGTAAACATGAAGCGTCGATGAACGTATTTTGATCCAATCGGCTGCTTGGCCTTTCCCGGTAAGGACCCGCTGGCATGCAGGCAGGTCAGGCGCTAGTGCCGCGGAATGGAGATCGGAAAAGTAAAGCGACTGTCGGACTGCCACAAGATCGCGGATTTCCGTGAACTCGCGCAGCGCAAGCTGCCTTTCCCCGTATTCCACTACATCGACGGCGCGGCCGATGACGAAGGGACCAAGGCGCGGAACACTGCCGCATTCCAGGATGTGGACCTGGTGCCGCGCGTTTTGGCCGGCGTGGACGCAATCGACACTTCGGTGACGGTACTGGGCAAGAAATCCGCCTCGCCCCTGATGCTCAGCCCGACCGCGCTGCAGCGCCTGTTCCACTGGCAGGGTGAACGTGCAGTGGCTGCAGCAGCCGAGAAGTTCGGATTGTGGTTCGGCATTTCGAGCCTCGCCAGCGTGAGCATGGAAGAGATCGGGGCGAAGTTCTCCGGGCCGAAAATGCTGCAATACTATTACCACAAGGACAGGGGGTTGAATGCAGCGCTGCTGGAGCGGGCCAGAGCAGCGAATTTCGACGCAGTCACGCTCACCGTAGACACGATCGTTTCGGGCAATCGCGAGCGCTGCAAGCGCACCGGCTTCACCACCCCGCCCAGGATCACGCCCGCCAGTGCGATTTCCTATGCGATCAAGCCCGCCTGGGCGTTCAACTACCTCTTCCGCGAGAAGTTCGAGCTGCCCAACCTCTCGTCGCATGTCGACGCCGGATCGAATTTCGCCCTGTCGATCCAGGACTATTTCAATTCGATGCTCGATCCGTCGATGGACTGGAAGGCGGCAGAGAATCTGCGTGACGACTGGGGCGGCAAGTTCTGCCTCAAGGGGATCATGGCGGTGGAGGATGCCCGCCGCGCGGCCGACATGGGCGTCGATGCAATCATGATATCCA
>DASWIR010000220.1:0-3662 GCA_036397575.1 Alteraurantiacibacter sp.
CACGGCGCGACAGGCTGAACGGCCCGGCATAATACCGCCCGCGCGCAACGAATACGCCTTCCGCCTCGCATTCGAACCGCGTTCCATCGGCCATCTCGCCCGACACCGCCACGGGGCGGCGCGGCCAGTCGCGAAGCAGCCGGATCGCCGCCGCACCATAGGCGTAGCGGCCGATCTTCACTTTCAAGGCAGGATCGAGATTGGCGACTGCTGCGCTATCGGGTCCGATACTGAGACAGGCGATTACCGGATGGCCGCCGAAGGTAAAAAGCGGCGAGGCCGTCCAGCTTTCCGATCCGCGCTGCCACGCCGCCAGCGCTTGCTCGGCGAACTCTTCCCGCTTGCGCCGATAGCCGAGCTCGCGCGCGACGAGGTTGATCGTGCCCGCCGGCGCGATGCAGAGCGGTACGCGGCCCGCATCCGCGCCCATCGCCTTCACCACTTGGCGCAAAGCCCCGTCCCCTCCCATCACACAGACCATTTCGGCATTGCCGGACAGTTCGGTTTCCTGCGGCCGGGTAGGAGTTACATCCACCGCACAGCCGCGCCTCTCGAAAGCACGCACAAGCGCGTCGAGGTCCGCCTGCCGGAACGATCCGGCAGCGGGATTATAGAGCAGGTCGAGCTTCATCTCCTCTTCAGCTATTACCTGCTTCATATTGAAAAACAGCAAAGTTCCGCGCTGCCATGGTTGTTCTGGGCGAAACGAGGGGGCAGGAAGGCCGGATGATCCGACATTTTCTCGTATGTTTGGCGCCGTTCGCGCTGCTTGCGGCCGCGCCCGCGCCGCTGCTCGCGCAGCAACAGGACGATGCTCGTGAGGCGCTCCAGGCACCGGCACAGACCGTCTCTCCGGCCCCCGCCTGGGATTATCCCCCGACGGATCTCACCGTCGATCCTGCCTTTGTCTTCGGACGGCTCGATAATGGCATGCGCTACGCGATCCGCAGCAACGACAGGCCCGCGAACCAGGCGCAAGTGCGGCTGGTGGTGGACGCCGGATCGCTCAACGAAACCGGCGAAGAGCGCGGATATGCCCATTTCGTCGAGCACATGGCTTTCAACGGCTCGGAACGGGTCTCCGAAGGTGAAATGATCCGCCTGCTGGAGCGTGAAGGACTGGCCTTCGGAGCGGACACCAATGCCTCGACCAGCTTCGATGCCACCATCTACAAGCTCGACCTGCCCCGCGCCGAGGAGAGGTTGCTCGATACGGCGCTGATGCTGATGCGCGAGACCGCCGGCGGGCTGACATTCGATGCGGAAGCGGTCGGGCGCGAGAAAGGGGTGGTCCTTTCCGAGCGGCGCGTGCGCGATACCTATGTGCTGCAAAGCACGGTCGACCGCTTCCAATTCCTTTACCCGGGGGCGCTCTTTCCCGATCGAATGCCAATCGGCACGATGGCTTCGCTCGAGGAGGCAACAGCGCAAGGGCTGAAACACTTCTGGCAACGCTATTACCGGCCGGACAATGTCGTGCTGGTGGTGGTCGGCGCCTTCGATCCGACTCTCGTCGAGGCGAAAATCGCGGCCCATTTCGCCGGCTGGACTGCACCTGCAACGCCGTTGCCCGAACCACCCGATGCCGGACCAGTCGAGCCGGGATTTGCCGGAATGACCAGTATTTATCTGCACCCGGCTCTTCCCGAACGCGTGCTCGTCGCGCGCAATGACGGGTTCCTCGACGAGCCGGACAGCATTGCCGCCCGCAAACGCGGCGTGATGCGCCAAGTGGCCTATGGCATCGTCAATCGCCGGCTGCAGCGTCTGACGCGCAGCGAAGACCCGCCCTTTCGCGATGCGGGCGTGGGAACGAGCGACGTATTCGAAGCGGGACGCACCACCAATCTGATTGTGGAAACGAAGCAAGGCGAATGGAGGCGCGGGCTGATCGCCGCGGCGATCGAATATCGCCGCGCGCTCCAATTCGGCTTCACCCAGGCGGAGATCGACGAACAGCTGGCGAACCTGCGCACCGCGCTGGAAAATGCGGTTGGTGCGGCGGAAACGCGTTCGCATTCCGCCTTCACCAGCGCCGCGATAACCTATTTTCAGGAAGAGGTCGTGCCGACCACTCCCCAGACACAGCTCGAACGGTTCAACAGCTTCGTTCCCGAGATCACACCGGACAACATTATGGCAGCACTCTTATCCGAGATTGTGCCGCTGGACGCCCCGCTGATCCACTTCGAAGGCGCGGCACCGCCCGATGGCGGAGAGGCGGCGCTCCGAGCGGTATGGAACGAGGCAATGGCCGCCGAACTCACCCCGCTCGAAGATCACCTCTATGGCGAATTCGGCTATATGGATTTCGGCGCAGCGGGCCAGATCGTGTCCGACAATGTCGAGCCCCTGCTGGGCATTCGCGAGATACAATTCGCCAATGGCGTGAAGCTGAACCTCAAGCGCACGGAACTGGAGCGCGACCGTATCCGGCTGGAGCTGAATGTGGATGGCGGCGAAATGCTCGACACAAGCGACGATCCGCTCGCCACCGCCATGGTATCCGTGCTTCATGTCGGCGGGCTTGGGCTCCACGATTACGACGAGCTCCAGACCATGCTGGCGGGCAAGAGCGTGGGCTTCCGCTTCACCGCGGAGGACGAAACCTTCCGCATGCAGTCGATTACTACGCCGCGCGACCTCGAATTGCAGATGAAGCTGATCGCGGCAGCGCTGACCGATCCCGGATACCGCCCTCAGGGGCAAGCGCAGTATCAACGTTTCATCAGCAATTTCTTTGCCAGCCGCAATGCAACACCCGCAGGCACACTGTCGGACGCGTTGGGCGGAATCCTGAGTGACGGCGATCCGCGCTTCACCACCCAGCCTGAAGAAATCTATCGCGCACTGACTCTGGAAGACCTGCGCGCAGCGATTGCCGACCGGCTGGAGCACGGCGCGGTCGAGATCGCGCTGGTCGGCGATATCGATGAAGAACGGGCAATCGAACTCGTCGGTGCAACGCTGGGCGCCCTACCGGCCCGCGAGCGCGACTTCGGCCTCTATGCGGAGAATCGCGATCGGCCTTTCACAAACACTCGCGGCCGGCACATCGTCCGCCATCAGGGTGAGCCCGACCAGGCATTGGTCCACCTTGTATGGCCCACACGCGACGGCGAAGACCTCGTGGCATCGCTCGAACTCGAATTGCTGGAGCGGGTGGCGCGCCTCGCCCTCACCGACAAGCTGCGCGAAGAACTGGGCCAGACCTACTCGCCAAGGGTCAGTGCCAGCCAGTCGCGCACATGGCCGGGCTACGGCACATTTTCGATCTCCGCGCAGGTCGATACAGGTCAGGTCGATGCTGCACGCTCGGCAATGCTGGAAACGGTAGCGGCGCTATCCGCCGCGCCGGTGGACGAGGATATGCTGCTGCGCGCACGGCAGCCTGTGCTGGAATCCTATGCCAATGCGCTGTCCACCAATGCCGGGTGGATGAACCTGGCTGATCGGGCGCAGACTCAATCGGATCGCATCATGCGCTTCATCGACGCGCCGGAAACGATCGCCTCCATCAGGGCGGAGCGGCTACGCGAGGTGGCCGCGCAGTATCTGGTCCCGGATGGGGCGGTCGAGGTGATCGTCCTGCCCGAAGACGCGAAGCTGCAATAGGATCGATACCCCGCCCGGCCGGGCAGGGCGAAGTTCCTATTTCAGCG
>DASWIR010000221.1:0-6373 GCA_036397575.1 Alteraurantiacibacter sp.
CGGCAAGGGCACTTTCCGCCACGACTATCTCGATACTGCAAAGCAGGTCGCCACCGCGCATGTGGAGCTGCGCGAAGGGGAGATTCCGGTGCTCTATTCGCTCGCGCTGCATGTGGAAGGCGGGAAGATCGCGGGGGTCGAGAGCATCGTCCACCGGGTCACGCAGGAGTCGGTGTTCCAGCCCAAGGTGCTGGGCGAACCCGTCCGCGGCATAGACGACCCGGTGCCCGCCGGGCAGCTTATGTCGCGCGCGGACATGGTGGGAATCGCGCTCAGATACACCGAAGGGCTGCGGATCGGGAGCTTCACCGGCGCGAACGTGCCCTTCGCTCCCGAAACCTACCGCGTCGAAAACGGCGTGATCACCGCGGGCGAAGGCTGCGGGCGGGAGCCGTGCGGAATGTATGCGGGACGGATCATGGTCCATCCCGGCATCATCGCCAGCGTGGTGGCGGTGGACGAGGAAAACGGCACCGTGCTGCTGTGGATGAATTTCGGCTACACCGGATCATATGGCGAGAACCGGGTGCTGGTGACCTTCGAGGCGTTCAAACTGTGGGGCGGCGCTATCCATTCGATCAACGCCTTCTTCGACTTCCTGCCGATCGGCACGTCGCGCTTCTGGGATTCTAGCGACAAGGTGCCGGGGGTGTATTAGGCACGGCCCGGTTTTCGAGCCTCGCCTAGCGCGGTCCCCCGCGCCCCCTCCACCACCCTGCGGGTGGTCCCCCTCCCCCGTAAACGGGGGAGGATTTGCGGCGCCGTCCATCCCGGTCCTCCCCCGTTTACGGGGGAGGTGTCCGCGCAGCGGACGGAGGGGGCGAGGCTGGATCCACTGGCAATCGCGTATTGCCTATGTAATACACCTGCCTCACTGCAATGCGGGACAGGAGACAATCATGAAGGCTGGGCGGCATTTCCTGAAAGTCGCGAGCCCCCTTGCCGCCGCGGCGGCGATCGCGATGGCCGTGCCCGCTCCGGCCGGCGCGGGGGAAGCGAAAAGGAAGATCCTGATCGTCGCGTCGAACGCCGTCGATGCGGGCGACGTGGACAAGACGGACGCGCGCAACAATCTGTGGGAGATCGCGCCGCCCTATCACGTCTTCGCGATGAACGGGTACGAGGTGGATTTCGTCTCGCCCGAGGGCGGAAAATTGCCCTTCTCGCGCGATGTGGACGAGACCGATCCGCCGGGCATGATCAGCTACACAATCAGGTTCGAGGGTTTCCGCGAGAAGGCCGACAATTCGCTGACGCCCGGCGAGGTGGATCCGGACCGCTATGCCGCATTCTTCATCGGCGGCGGCTTCGGCCCCCTGTTCGATGTCGCGCGCGACCCGGAGCTGCTGGCGCTGATGGGACGGATTTACGATAGCGGCGGGGTTGCCGGCGCGTGCGGCCATGGCCCAGGCGGCCTGGCCAATGTCGAGCTGCCGGACGGCGCCAATATGGTCGCGGGCAAGCGCGTGACGGGCTTTCCCAACAGCAGCGAGCTGGAAAGCAGGTGGTCGAGGCAGGGCAGCCTGCTGCCATTCCTGGTCGAGGACGCGTTGCGGGCGCGGGGCGGCCTGTTTCAGACCAAGGACGATCTTCCCGACAAGCACGATATCGTGATCGACGAGAGGCTGGTCACGACCATGTTCCTGCCCTCCTGCGCGATCGCGGCGAAGGAGATGGTCGATATACTGGAGGCGCGCCCTGCGGTGCCGGTGCAGGGCCATTAGGGCCTGTCGATATTCAGGTCGCAGCTGTTCCCCCTCCCGCAAGGGAGAGGGAACCGGGTCGCGCGCCCCCTCCACCACCCGGCGGGCGGTCCCCCTCCCCCGTAAACGGGGGAGGATTTTGCGGCCCTTTAGTCCTCCCCCGTTTACGGGGGAGGTGTCCGCGCAGCGGACGGAGGGGGCGCGGCGTGACGCGGCAGGCGCTGATCAAGATGTGGCTGAGCGACCGCCTGGATCAGGCGGCGTAAGGCGCTCCCCGGTGCCGGAAGCGTATCAGGCCGTATCGGCATTCAACCCCCTCCTCCCTTTTCGGGACTTTTCATTGCCTGCATAACGGCGCAGTGAAATCCGGTGACTCTCAGGGAGCGGAATTGCGATGGACAAGGTTTCGCGTGTGATCGTTCACATGGGATGCAGCGCAGACGGGTTCATCGCCCGCAAGGACGGCCGGGTGGACTGGATGGAAACGTCCGACAGATTCGAAGACGGGGCGGAGATGGACCCGGAATTCGTGAGAGAATTCCTTGCCTCTATCGACTGCTATGTGATGGGATCGAAAACCTACGAAACCGCGCTCGACTTCGAGGCCAAAGGCTTCGGCTGGAGCTATGGCGATACGCCCGTCTTCGTGCTGACGCGCCGCGATCTGCCGGTGACGCGGCAGTCGGTCGAACTGGTCTCCGAACCGCTGGAAAGCCTGATCCGCGACCGTCTGCGCCCTCGATATGGCAAGATCTGGATCGCGGGGGGCAGCGCGGTCGCCGGCGAATGCCTCCGTCTGGGGCTGGCCGACGAGGTCAGCTATTCCATGCTGCCCGTGCTGATCGGCGAAGGAATGCCCTATTTCGACCGGCTCAACGCGGATGTTCCGCTGCACCTGCTCGAAGCCAGGGCCTACAAGAGCGGGATGGTGGCGCTGCGCTACGAAGTGCGCCGGTAACCCGACCCGCAAGAAGCACCATGGACGCGCGCGCTTGCGCCGGGCAGGATGGCGCGGGTGGAGAGGGCTTACGACTATATCGTGATCGGCTCCGGCTCGGCCGGGGCGGTGGTCGCCGCGCGGTTGAGCGAGGATCCGGCGGTGTCGGTGCTGCTGCTCGAGGCCGGGCCGCGCGACCGGCATCCGCTGCAGCTCATGCCGCTGGCCTTTGCCCGCGTCGCGCTGGGGCGCATCGGCACCTGGCAGTTCGAATCCGAGCCGGAGCCCGAACTTCACGGGCGCACCCTGGGCATCCCGCGCGGGCGCACGCTCGGCGGCACTTCCTCGGTCAATGCGATGATCGCGATCCGCGGCAACCGCCGCGACTTCGACGACTGGGCGGCGCTGGGCCTTCCCGGATGGAGCCATGCCGATGTGCTCCCCTATTTCCGGCGGCTCGAGAACCACTGGCGTGGAGCGGATGAATGGCACGGCGCGGGCGGCCCGGTGGGCATTTCGCGGATGGAAGGGCCGGACATGCTGTGGGAGCCGCTGCTGGAGGCCGCGCGCGCCGCGGGCATTCCCATGTGCGACGATCCCAACGGGGCGGAGCAGGACGGCATTTCGCGGATGGAATCGACCGTGTTCGAAGGCCGCCGCGTCAGCTCCGCGCGGGCCTATCTCCACCCTGCCCTGCACCGGCCCAATTTGACGGTCGCCACCGGCGCGCTGGTCCATCGCATCCTGGTGAAGGGCGGCCGGGCGACCGGCGTGCAATATTCGCGGCGCGGCAAGCTGGTGACGGCGCTGGCGGACGTGGAAACGATCCTCTCGGCCGGCGCCTACGGCTCGCCGCAGATATTGCTGCTCTCCGGCATCGGCCCCGCGGAGGAGCTGCGCGCCCACGGCATTGATCCGGTCCACGACCTGCCCGGCGTGGGCCGCAACCTCTCCGACCATCCGGTGGTCATCAACGAATACGATCTGAAGGAGGACCTGGGCCTGACCCGGCATCTGCGCGCGGACCGGGCGGCGATCGCGGCCTGGCAGTGGTTCTCGCGCCGATCCGGGCCCTTCGCCTATACGGGCACGGCGGCCAATATCTTCGTCCGCTCGACCGGAGGGCTCGACCGGCCCGACATGCAGATGATGTGCCTGCCGCTGAGCGGCGATGCGCGGGTGTGGATACCGGGGCTTCAGCGCAAGCCCGTCTCCCGCCTCTCCGTGCGCACCGGATACCTGCCGCTGCGCTCGCGCGGATGGGTCCGCCTGCGCTCACCCGACCCGCGCGATGCCCCGCGCATCTTCCTCAACCTGTTTGCCGAGCCGGGCGATCTCGCCGGCATGGTCCGCTCGCTGCGCCTCAGCCGCCATATCTACGCGCAAAGCCCGCTGCGCGAACTGATCGCGCGAGAGAACCTGCCGGGCGAGGAAGTGGAGAGCGACGCCGCGCTGGCGGAGCATGTCCGCCGCCACGCCACGCACCGGGCGCACCCGGCAAGCTCGTGCAGCATGGGAACGGGCGAGGAGGCGGTGGTGGATGCGGAGCTGCGCGTGCGCGGCATCGATGGCCTGCGGATCGCCGATGCCAGTGTCATGCCCGCCCTGCCGCGCGGTAATCCGAACTTGGCGATCATGATGATCGGAGAGAAGGCGGCGGATTTGGTGCGGGGCGGGGATGCGCCGGCCCCGTCACATAGGCCCGAATAGCGCGAAACCGCCCGATTTGTTCCGGGTCAATGACGGGCACCGGAACCGCTCCTATCCGATGATTGTTTCTCCAGCGACCAGGAAAGGAGAAAGATCATGGTCAAGCTTGCACCCCGCCCCCGCAACCTGTTCGACGAGTTCTTCAGCGATTTTCCGCGCGGGCTTTCGATCGCGCCGCTCCATGGCGACCCCCTGCCCCATCCCGGCAAGTTCAAGGTCGATGTGAAGGAGAATGGCGACAACATCGTGGTCCAGGCGGAAATCCCCGGCATGAAGAAGGAGGATATCGACATATCGATCGACCGCGACATCCTCACCATCAGCGCCGAGGTTTCGCAATATGACGCCGACGAGGAAAACGACCGCGTGCTGCATTCGGAGCGCTATTACGGCGCCGTGCAGCGCAGCTTCACCCTGCCCGCGGAAGTGACGCCGGACAAGGCGGCGGCAAAATATGCCGACGGCATATTGACGCTGACCCTGCCCAAGGCATCGCCGGACGGAAAGAAGAAGAAGATCGCCATCGGATGATGCGGTGAATTTGCGCGAGCGGGTGGGAACCATCCCCCGCCCCGCCCGTTTCCTGTCTTACCAGGCGATGTAAAAATCCCCTGGATGATGGAGTTTCTTCAAGCGATTGAAGAAACCGTCAGGAGCCCCGGTATCGCCAGATACCGGGGTTTTCGCGTCACCCTCCCGCCAGCGGAGCCAAGCGATGCCCGGTCTTCTCCTCAATATAGACGTTCCCGACATCGAGCAGGGAATCACCTTCTACACCGCCGCCCTGGGCCTGACGGTCGGCCGCCGCTTCGGCAAGGACTTCGCCGAGCTGCTCGGCGCCGATGCGCCGATCTACCTGCTGCTAAAGGCGCCCGGCACGAGCATCGGCCCGGCGGGCGGCGACACGCGGCGCTATGAGCGGCACTGGTCGCCGATCCACCCCGACTTCACCGTCACCGATATGGATGCGGCGATCGCGCGGGCGATCAGGGCAGGCGCGGTGCAGGAAGGCGAGACCTGCGATGCGCCATACGGCCGCCTGGCGATGTTCGCCGACCCGTTCGGCCACGGTTTCTGCCTGATCGAGTTCAACGAGCAGGGGTATGATGCGATAGTGGAGTGAGGCGCGGCTGCACACAGAGGCGTTGACGTGGAGGCGCGAGGCGGGTCTGCTGCGGCGGAGAGGAACTTCCGGATGCCCACGACTACGCGTATCCTTGCGGCGTTTCTGGCGCTGATCCTGGCCCAACCCGCGGCAGCGCAGGTCTTGCCGGAAGGTCCGGTCCTGGCAGCGGCCGACTTGCGGGACGGGCAGTCGCTCGATGGGACATGGACCTATTCGATAGACCCGTATCGCGACGGGGCAGCCGGCTTCCACGGTGCCCCTCCGGGCGAAGGGCAACGCCGGTACGACGACATCGATGTCGTCGCGCGCTCTGCGGGCGATCCCCAGGCGCTCTACGAATACGACATGGACCGCTCGCCGACAGCGCAACTGCCGTCCTCGTGGCTGACCCACACGCCCGAAACGAGGCACTATCAGGGGCTCGTCTGGTACCAGAAGCGCTTCGATGCGGCGCCCAAGCCGGGCGAGCGGCAGTTCGTGCGCTTCGGAGCCGCCAACTATGCGGCCGATGTCTGGCTCAACGGCACCAGGCTCGGCCGGCACGAGGGCGGATTCACTCCCTTCGCCTTCGAGGTCACCGGCCTGCTCCGGGCTGACGGCAACCGGCTCGTGGTCGGGGTAGATTCGCAGCGCGACGCGCTGTCGATTCCGCCGCCGGTAACCGACTGGGAAACCTACGGCGGCATCACCCGCCCAGTGCGGCTGATCGCCGTGCCCGAAACCTACGTCGACGACGCCTGGGTGCGGCTGGAAGACCGCGGCACGGTTGCGGTCGATCTCGCGCTCGCGGGGCCGGACGTTGCCGCCAGAGTGGTGCAGCTGCGCATACCGGAACTTGGCATCGAGCGGTCGGTGGAAACCGATGCGTCGGGCCGGGCACACCTTGCCATAGCGCTC
>DASWIR010000222.1:0-4369 GCA_036397575.1 Alteraurantiacibacter sp.
CATGGGCATGCTCACGCTTGGCGATCATGATGCGAAAGCGGCAGAAGCGTTGTTTGAGAAGGCGCTGGCGATCAATCCCGGCGTTCCGCGAGCATGGATCGGCCTCGGCCTCAGCAAAATGGCTCAGGGTGACCATTCGGCGGCCGCTCCATTGATCGAAAAGGGCGCGGAGATGTTTGAGACCCATCTGGGCAGCTGGATTGCCGCAGGCTGGGCTCATCTTCTCAGTGGCGACGAGGAAGCGGCCAGAGAGCAGTTCGAGAAAACGCTGGAAGTGGACCCGAATTTCGCTGAATCGCATGGCTCGATCGCGGTCCTCGACGCCATCTCGGGAGACTTGAAAAGCGCAAAGCGAAACAGCGAAATAGCGTTGCGGCTCGATCGGCAATGTTTCTCCGCAGCATTGGCCGGCGCGCTGATTGCGGCAGCCGGCCAGGATGGAGAGACCGCCCGCAGGATCCTGGAACTGGCCGTCAATCGTCCGATCGGCGGCGATGGTCCGACCATCGCCGAAGCCCTGGCCAAGATGGGACGCTAGACTCTGATGACATTACATTGACGCATAGCCTGAGTTTCTGAAGTAGTTGGCACATTCGTCGGGGGAGAAGGCGTCGAGCAGCGAGCCGATCCGGCGCCATGTGGTTTCGACGGATCGCTCGGCGGCTTTGCGCAGGAGGTGCTTGAGCTTGGAGAAGACCTGCTCGATCGGATTGAGATCGGGGCTGTAGGGCGGCAGGAACAGGAGGCGCGCGCCTCTGGCCCGGATGGCGCTTCTGACGGCGGGCGTCTTGTGGCTGGAGAGATTGTCCATGACGACGATGTCGCCTGGCTCCAATGTCGGGCAGAGTTGTTCTTCGACCCATGCGGTGAAGCTGGCGCCGTTGATCGGCTGATCGAACACGAACGGCGCATCGATCCTGTCGCAGCGCAGTGCGGCGATGAAGGTCATCGTCTTCCAGTGGCCATAGGGCACCTTGGCGTGGAGCCGCTGGCCGACCGGAGCCCAGCCACGCAGCGGAGCCATGTTGGTCTTGGCCCAGGTCTCATCGACAAAGACGAGGCGTCTGGGATCAGGCCGGGCCTGGAACTTCTTCCACTGCTCGCGCCGCCGGGCGATCTTCGGCCTCAGTTGCTCGGCGGGAAGAACGCTTTTTTTTGAAGCTCAGCCCCTCGGCGTGGGCGAAGCGCCAGACCTGCACGTAATCGACCTTCACACCGCGTTCGGCCAGCTCGGCAACCAGCCCGCGCAAGGTGAAGTCGCTGCGGGCACGCTCCAGCAGCCAGTCGCGCAAATCGCCTGTCAGAAGCCGCGGCTTGTGACCGCCGATCTGCGCAGGCGCGGCCGTCCCGGTCTGCCGATACCGCTTCACCCACTTGATCGCGCTGCTCTGTGAAATCCCGAACTGGGCCGCCGCGCCGCGCGCCGACATGCCCTCGTCCATCACTGCCGCGATAACCCGCTCGCGAATATCCATCGAATAGGCTCGAACCATGCCATGCTGGCCTCCATTTCCAGCAGACATCGTGAATCACATCTCGCCGCGCTTGTGAATCCCAAATCGAGTCAATGAAATGTCATCCCGCTCTAGTGTCTTTCCGAGGTACATAGAGCCGTTCGCCCTGAGGAGGTTTGAAGCCGAACGGCTGAAAACCGTCTCGAAGGGCTGCTGTGCTTCGAGACGAGGCCTCAGCCTGCGGCTTCGCCCTCTCCTCAGCACAAACGGGGTTGGTTCAATCTAAGCCGGAAAGACGTTAGTCGCCGCGCGCGTCGGCTGCGTCCACCGCCTGCGAATAAGGCCTCAGCGCCAGCCAAGCCAGCAGCGCACCTGTCGGTCCTACAACGGCACCCAGCAGCGCCATCGAGTATCCAACACCGGCTTCCCCGAAGACATTGTCATTGAGCAGGCCGACGACCAGCGGGCCGAGCCCGTAGCCCAGCACATTGTACATCGCGATATAGATGGCGGTGGTGGTGCCGCGCATCCGCCCCGGTGTCACTGCCTGGATCGCGGCATTGGCTGGCCCGGCTCCCATCGAGCCGAGGAACAGCGACATCCCGACCAGGGTGAAGGCCATCCACGCGTCCGGTACGAGCGGATAGGCGATGGCCACGGGGATCAACGGCAGAGTCACCAGGAAGACCATCCGCATATTGGCGTCGCGAATTCCGGCTGCAGCCATGCGGTTGGCGAGATAGCCGCCAAGGATCAGCCCGATGGGAGAGAGGGCCAGCGAGATCATGCCCAAAGTGGGGCCCGGCTCGCCCGGCGCCATGCCGAATTTCCGCTCAAAGAAGACCGGGCTCCACACGATCACGCCGAAGCTCAGCATGGCCTTGATGCCGTTGGCGAGGAACATCGGGACATAGGTTGCGCGATGGGCCCACAGGAATCGCAACACGTCCGTGAAGCTGGGCGTCGTCGCGCCCGGCTGCTCGCGCCGTGGCGGTTCCGGCACGGTGGCGAACAGCAGCAGAGCCCATAGGATCCCGGGCAGGCCGACGATCAGGAAGGTCATTTGCCAGGGCTTGAGCGTGCCAAGGACGGGAAAGTTCTGCGGGCCGAGGTCGGTCAGCCACACGATCAGCCAGCCGCCAACCAGCAGCGCCATGCCGCTGCCCGCGACCTGGCCGATCCCGATCACGCTGATCGGCTGGGCGAGCTTGTCGCGGGGGAACATATCGGCGGTCATCGAATAGGTCGCCGGCGCGTTGCAGCTTTCGCCGATGCCCACGAACATGCGAGCGATCGTGAGTTGCCAGACATTCTGGGCGAGACCGCAAGCGGCGGTCATCAGGCTCCAGAAGGCAATGCCGAAAGTGACGATCAGTTTGCGCGGGCCGCGATCGACCAGCCGGGCGACCGGGATCCCCGCAAGCACATAGAACAGCACGAAGGCGAAGCCGACCAGCAGGCTCATCACCGTGTCGGATACGCCGAGATCGGCTTTGATGGGGGTAATCAGCAGCGTGAGGAGCTGGCGGTCCAGATAGTTGAACATCAGGGCGATCATGAAAATGAAGATCGCCCACCAGCTGCGCGCTGGCGAAAGTGGCGGACGCAATGCGCCCGTCGCTGCCGATGCCATTGATCTCTCCCGTCCTATTCTTCGCCCGGAGGATGCGCGCTGGTGCGCGGGACCGCAAGGCGGGATTTGTAACTGGCGTTAGTATCAGAGTCGGCTGGCCCGCTTCTCCTTGGCGGTGATGAATTCGATCAGGGCGGGTTGTCCGGCTTCGGTCGCAGCAATGCCGCGGCGGATCGCGTCGGCGATATCGTCCGGCTTCTCGACCCGCTCGCCATACCCGCCCAAAGCGCGGGCGAAAGCAGCGTAGTCGCCGGAAATATCGGTCGAACGATAGAGTTCTGTCGCTTCGGGCATCACGTCGAGTTCGATTGCCATGGCCGAATTGTTGAGCAGGATCGAAAGGATCGGCAGGCGCTCGCGCACGGCCGTCTCGAAATCCATCCCGGTAAAGCCGATCGCCGCATCGCCCCAGACGTTGATGCACAGCTTGTCGGGGCAGGCGAGCTTCGCGCCCATGGCAAGGCCCAGCCCGTAACCGAGCTGGGTCGTCTTGCCCCAGCCCAGGTAAGTAAACGGCTGCGTCGTCTTCCAGAACGGGGTCAGCTGATCGCGCGGCGACCCTGCATCATGGGTGATGATCGTGTTCGCTACATCGACCGTGCGCTGCAGTTCCCACAGCACGCGATAGGGGCTGATCGGCGTGTCCTCGCATTCCAGCAGTGGCAGCCATTCGCGTAGCCACTCATCCTCTACTCGGGCGATCTCCGCGCCGACCGGTTCGATGGAGCGCGGCGCATCGAGCAATGGCTTCACCGCTTCGATGAGCGCCGCCAGCGTCAGCCTGGCATCGCCGGCGAGTGCAATCTCGCATTCGACGCCGCGATTGAAATCGCGCGGGTCGAGCGTTGCATGGATCACGCGCTTGCCGCCGGGCATGCCGACGCCGAAGGCGGTCTCGGCGAAGGAGCAGCCGATGCCGAAGATCACATCGGCATTGTTGAGGAAATGGCGCAACTGGCCGGGGATCGCGGCGCCGCCCGAGCCGATGCTGAGGGGGTGGGTTTCGTCGAAGGCACTTTTGCCCTCGAGACTGGTCGAAACCGGCGCAGCGAGCAATTCGGCGAGTTCTTTCAACTCGTCATAGGCGTCGGCCCAGTGAATGCCTTGTCCGGCATGGAGGACGGGGCGGTCTGCCTGGACGAGCAGGGCGGCTGCGCGCGAGATATCGGCCGGATCGGGCGCGGTGCGAGTGGAAGCTACCGGGCGATAATCGAGTTCGCCGCCGATATCGGCGCCCATCACATCCCAGGGGAGTTCGACTACGGCTGGGCCGCCGCGCCCG
>DASWIR010000223.1:0-2471 GCA_036397575.1 Alteraurantiacibacter sp.
GACCCGCTGATGCGCGAAATCCGCCACCTCGACAAGCCGATCGACGAGCTGGCGAAGGGGAAGGCGATGGGGAAGATTTTGCGGGGGTAGGGGATCGTTCCTTTGTAGGTTCTATCCGCGGGTAGTGTTCTTGTTCGGCGCGATGTTTTGCGCAATCCTAGGTTCTGCGGAAGTGGGAGGGAAAAGCGCGTGGATTTCCAAGTTTGGCTTCAAGCCGTTGATCGCGAGTTTTTGCGCCGGTTTCGGATTGATCATGTCCTTGGCGGTTTCGACGAAGAAGAAATGATAGCCGATTGGCGGAGAGGCGAAGCTCCTGCTGATTGGGCCAGCCATATAAGCGAGAAGTATGATCTTGACCCGTGTGGTGATGTCGCCCGACTTGGCTGGAGCTAGTTGAGTGACTGAGCGCAAACCTTGGACACGCCGGGACCAAGTTCTCGTACTCGAGCTTTATGCCCGCACGCCGTTTGGAAAAATGCATAGAACCAATCCCGATGTGATTGAGCTCGCAGCATTTTTGGAGCGCACGCCCAGTTCAGTCGCGATGAAGCTCGCCAACTATGCGGGTCTTGATGACAGCCTTGATCGCAAAGGGTTGGATGGCGCCAGCAAAGCGGATCGTGAGATTTGGGCCGAATTCTTTGAGGACCCGGAGGCGCTTCTTCAGGTCGCGAGGTCCATTCGAAGCATCAGCGGTGATTGGTCAGAACCTGATGATCCAGAGCCGACAGGGTTTCGCGAAGGCGAAGAGGTTCTTCGCATGGTGAAGACGCCAAAGAACCAAGCGCTGTTTCGGGGAATGGTGCTCTCTGCTTACGAGTCCACATGCGCGATCACTGGTCTCAATCATCCACGACTGTTGGTCGCAAGTCACATCGTCCCGTGGCGGACCAACAAGGCGGCGAGGTTGGACCCTCGGAATGGCATTTGCTTGAACCCATTGCACGACCGAGCGTTTGACGAAGGTCTAATCACTCTGAACAAAGACATGTCAGTGAGATGCTCACCAAGTTTCATTTTTCCCAACGCAGTTCGCGATCTGTTTGAGGGCCAAGCCGCCCGACTGCCTACCAAGTTTCGGCCGTTACCGGAGTATTTGGAGTATCACCGGGACAGTGTTTTTCAGTTCCGATAGAAGCGCTTCGCCTCAGCCCCCTCCGTCAATCCGCTTTGAGGACTGCCACCACCGCCCGCTTCGCGGGGGAGGATTGGGTGGGCCGCTTCGCGGACGTTTTTGTGAGTGGCGGGATTTTATCCCGCCTTACGCCGCTTTCGGGGGCGCTGCCGGCTTCGAGTTGTTCCACCAGCACAGCGCAGGCGCGGCTGCCCCGGCTTTTCAGGGTGCCGGGGGCGCAGTGGCAGAGGGCGGCGGCTTCTTGGTAGGAGAACACGAGGTTAATGTCGTCGGGCATGTCAGACAGCAGGCGACGGCCTCGGCAGCCCGCTCCGCTGCGCGTTAACCGCGAAAGTATTTTCACTCACGGGGGAACCATAGGGCGCTGCCGCGCATAGGGTAACCATGGGCGAAGCTGATCGTGAGCGTGAAGCGCCGGAAGGTCCCGGCGGACGGCAGGAGGAGCGCCTGGTGGCGGACTTCGGCGTGCGCGTGGTGTTTGTCGACATGACGCATGCCTGCGCCGGGCGCCTGCGCGATGTGTCGGCGAGCGGCGGGCGCGTGGCGATCGAGGGCGGGGCGAAGGCGCCGCGCGACATCTACCTTCTGGCACGCCTGCCGGGCGAGGCCGAACCGCGCCGGATGGTGGCCAAGGTGCGCTGGCAGGTCGGCGAGACGCTGGGCGTGCGGTTCGATCCGCCGCTGGCGCCGGCATTGGTCTACGCGCTGGCTGGCCTGGACGGGCCGCCGTCGAATTAAGCTTGTGGATGGCCGTCGCGGCGCGGCGGGCCATGGTCCCGGCGGGATGGCATCCCGCCCTACGCGGCGCGCCCTTCGATCTGGTCGATCAACAAGGCGCGGGCGCGGTTGACGCGGCTCTTCATGGTGCCCGGCGCGCAGTTGCAGGCTTCGGCGGCCTCTTCATAGGAGAGGCCGAGGCCGAGCACGAGGTTCACCGCGTCGGCCATGCCGGTGGGCAGACGGGCGATAAGGGCGAGGAGGTCGGCGCCCACCGCGGCGTCTTCGGGCGTGCGCTGGTCGACCAGCATCGCGTGGATGTCCTCGTCCGGCATCGCGGTCATCCGGCGCTCGCGGCGCAGGCGCTGCAGCCATTCATTGCGCAGGATACGGAAGATCCAGGGGCGGAAGGGCCGCGCGGCGTCGTAGGCCGGGAAGGCGGCGAGGGCGCGCATGCAGGCGTCCTGCACGCAGTCGTCGGCCATGTGCGGGTCGCCGCAGAGAGTGCGGGCGTAGTTGCGCAGGGCGGGCAGGCAGTCCTCGACGAGCGTGGCGAAGAGGTCTTCGCGGGCGGCTTCGGCGGGGGCGGCCGCGGGGTCCGGGGAGGGGCGCAGGGCGC
>DASWIR010000224.1:0-3173 GCA_036397575.1 Alteraurantiacibacter sp.
CGATCCGCTCACGGTCGAGTTCACCGTGCTCGGCATTCCCTGCCTCGGCCTCAATGGCGGCCCGCACTTCAAGCAGAGCGAGGCGTTCTCGTTCCAGGTCATTACCGAGAACCAGGCAGAGACCGACCGCTACTGGAACGCCATCGTCGGCAATGGCGGCGAGGAGAGCATGTGCGGCTGGTGCAAAGATAAGTGGGGCGTCTCGTGGCAAATCACGCCGCGAATCCTGGCCGAGGCGATGGACGGCGAACCGGAACGCGCCAAGCGCGTGTTCGAGGCCATGATGAAGATGAAGAAGGTCGACATCGCCGCGCTCGAAGCGGCTGCCGAGGCGGTGCCAGCCGCGGCGTAAAAGCTCCAAAAAACTCGTCATTCCCGCGAAAGCGGGAACCCAGCGAACAAAAAGAAGCCGCGTAGCGTCAACTGGGTCCCCGCTTTCGCGAGGATGACGAGAAAAAGGGAAGATGCACCGTGATCCCTACCATCACCGCCTTCGAAGCGTCGCCCGATGAGGGCCAGGCGCGGCCCGCTTACAAGCGCGCTTTCGCGGCCCAAAAAGCAGTTTACCTTACCGCATCGCGGAACACCTAGGAGCACGATACGATGAAGAAGTTCATGGCCGTCTACATTGGCTCGGTGACGCCCGAGCAGCGCGCCCAGTTCGAAGCCGATCAGGAGACGATCCAGGCAGGGATGGAGGCCTGGGGCAAGTGGATGCAAGATCACCAGGCGGCGATCGTCGATTCCGGCGGACCGCTCGGCAAGACCAAGCGCGCTGACCAATCGGGCATTGCCGACAGGTCCAACCAGCTCACCGGCTACGTCATCGTCCAGGCCGAAAGCCATGAAGAGGCAGCGCGGATGTTCGAAGGCCATCCGCATTTCGCGATCTTTCCCGGCGAGGCGGTCGAGATCATGGAATGCCTTCCGATCCCGGGGGCCTAACGATGCTCGCACTCTACGGACACCCCTTCTCGTCCTACACCTGGAAGGCGCTGATCCCGCTCTACGCGAACGGGACGGAATTCGAGTTTCGCGAGATCGACCCATCGGTGCCGAAGTACGAGAGCTTCACCGGTAAGGCGCATCCGTCGGGGCAGTTTCCGGTGCTCACCGATGGTGACGCGGTCGTCGTGGAAACGAGCGCGATCATCGAGCACCTCGCTGTCCACCACCCTGGACCCGCCCCGCTCATTCCCGCCGATCCGTCCGAGGCCGTGGTGGCGCGGATGATCGACCGGGTGTTCGACCAGTACGTCATGGGCAACATGCAGCGCGTCATCGCGGCCTACTTCGTCGACAAGGACGATCCTGCCGCTGGCGGGCTGAGAGACGAGCCGTTCGCGCCGGAGATCGCGGCCGGCAAGGCGGGGTTGCGCCGCGCCTATGCGTGGCTCGAGCGATGGCTGTCAGACAACACGCTACCGCCGCACGTCAGCCTCGTCACCTGCGCCGCGGCCCCGTCGCTGTTCTACGCCGACTGGGTCGAGCCGATTCCCGCCGACTGTCCGCGGCTCGCAGCCTTGCGTGCCGAATTGCTGGCGTTGCCCGCGGTCAGCCGCTGCGTCGAGGACGCCCGGCCGTATCGCGCCTACTTCCCATTCGGCGCGCCCGATCGCGACTGACGTTCGGTTCGGCTAGGGTCGATTTCCTTCAAATCGAATTACTCGCGTCCCCGCGAAGGCGGGGACCCAGAGGCTCGCGCGCACGGTACGCGACCTTGGGCCCCCGCCTTCGCGGGGGAGCGGGGACAGGAAAAAGCAATTTCAGCTGAACGAGAAACGCTTAACGGGTTCTAGCCGATTCCAACGAAGCCATCCATCTGCGCCGCAGGTCGGCCGGGCGGCAGGGAAACCGCTCTTCGAGGAACTCGGCGCTAACGACCCGGTCCGCGCGGAAGTCGCGGAAGTCCTGCCGTAGCTCGCACCAGGCGACCAGGATCCGCGCGGCATCGAAATAAGCGATCGCGACGGGCCACACCGTCCGCTCCGAGACGTCGTCGTTCTTGTCGCGGTAAACGAGCGCGATCTTGCGGCCCGTGCGCGCCCAGGCGCGGGCAAGCGAAATGTCGAGCCCGTCGGCGGGCATGTTCCACGCCGGCGGCGTGCGCGCTGCGGAGTCCTGGATGAGCGGGCGCAGATTGTCCGGCACCGATGCGGCAATCTTGGCGATCAAATCGCGCGCAGCATGGGCGAGAGCCGGGTCGCCGTGGCCCGCGACCCACTGGGCGCCGAGCACCGCGGCCTCGACCTCCTCGGTGGTCAGCATCAGCGGCGGCAAGTCGAACCCGCCCTCCAGCACATATCCGAACCCGGCCTCGCCGCGGATCGGAACCCGCTGGCCGATCAGCGCCGCCATGTCGCGATATACCGAACGCTTCGACGTTTCGAGCTCCGCGGCGAGCGCGGCCGCGGTGACCGGCCGGGTCGACCGGCGAAGGATCTGGATGATCTGGAACAGGCGTTCGGCGCGGCGCATGATTGCCTCATAGCGCTCGCATGCTGACAGCATGGTGGCAACAGCCCTGTCCTAGACCGCAATGGACAGACCAGGAGGCCCGATCATGAAGAAGACCTACAACGGCAGCTGCCATTGCGGCGCGGTGACCTATGAAGCGGACATCGATCTCGAAGCCGGGACGGGCAAGTGCAACTGCTCGATGTGCACCAAGACCCGCAACTGGAACGCGCTCATCAAACCCGAAGACCTGCGCGTCCTGTCGGGCGAGGACATGCTCAGCGATTATCAATTCGGCTCAGGGCAAGGGCACCACCTGTTCTGCAGCCGCTGCGGAGTCCGCACCTTCGAGCGCGGGCATGTGGCGGAAATCGGCGGCGACTACGTCTCGATCAAGCTCGCCTCGCTCGATGATGTGCCCGACGAGGCCTTGGCCGAGGTGCCGGTGAAATACGCCAACGGACGCGACAACGCCTGGTGGACCGAGCCGGCGGAAACGCGGCACCTCTGAGCGTGCGGGCCTCACCAGCGGTCGACCTGCCCGGCTTGAATCCGCTATGCATGCGTTCGTGGACCACAGCAGCGCTGGAGAGTCGGATGCCATCGAAATTGTGTTGTCCCGCTTGGACGCTGTGCGAGGCCTGAGCCGCGCGATTCAGGAGAAGGCAAATGGCAGCCGAGCTCAATCACACGATCGTCTGGTGCAAGGACAGGCA
>DASWIR010000225.1:0-2675 GCA_036397575.1 Alteraurantiacibacter sp.
GGGAGAGGGGATGCCAGTTTTGGCCCGTCCGAGTTTTCAGGCCGTCTGCATTGCCATCGCGGCCTCGGGCGCCCTGCTGGGCTGTGCTGCGGCAATCGAGCCTCAGGCGGGTGCAGCGCCGATCGCCGCGACCGATGGACCGACCATGGTCGATGGCGCGGCGATGCGGAATGTCGACGCGCCCGCCAATGTCGGCGACTGGATGAGCTACAGCCGTGACTGGGGCGAGCAGCGCTTCAGTCCGCTCGACCAGATCGATGCGACAAATGTCGGTCGGCTCGGCCTTGCCTGGTACGACGATCTCGAAACCTATCGCGGTGTGCAGGCGAGCCCGCTCGTTATCGACGGCATCCTCTACAACGAAACCATCTACAACGTCGTCACCGCCTATGATGGCAAGACCGGCGAGAAATTGTGGACCTACGATCCCGGGGTTGGCCTCGAATGGGCGCGGCTTGCCTGCTGCGGCCCGTCCTCCCGCGGCATCGCCGCCTGGAACGGCAAGCTTTACATCGGCGCGCTGGACGGGCGGCTGATCGCGATCGACGCGAAGACCGGCGAGGAAGTATGGTCGCAGCAGACCTTCGACGCTGAGGGCCCGCTGGGTGCCTATTCCATCACCGGTGCGCCGCGCGTCTATGACGGCAAGGTGGTGATCGGGAATGGCGGCGCGGATTATGGCGTGCGCGGCTTCGTGGTTGCCTATGATGCCGAGACCGGCAAGCGGCTGTGGAAGTTCTATCTGGTGCCCGGCAATCCTGCGGATGGACCGGATGGCGAAGCCTCGGACAGGGCGATGCAGATCGCGCTCCCCACTTGGCATGGCGAATGGTGGAAATATGGCGGCGGCGGCACCGCGTGGGACAGCTTCGCCTACGATCCGGAGCTAAACCTCGTTTACATCGGCACCGGCAACGGCTCGCCGCACATGTGGCATTTCCGCAGTGAGGGTAAGGGCGACAATCTGTTCCTCTGCTCGATCGTCGCGGTCGATGCCGATACAGGCGAGTACAAGTGGCACTACCAGATGGTGCCCGAAGAGGAGTGGGACTACACTTGCACTCAGCCGATGATCCTCGCCGATATGCCGATCGGCGGGCGGATCCGGCAGGTCATCATGCAGGCGCCGAAGAACGGATTCTTCTATGTGCTCGACCGAGCGACGGGCGAGCTGCTCAGCGCGAAAAGCTACGTTTCCGAAAATACCTGGGCAAGCCATATCGACCTGGAAACCGGCCGCCCCGTGCTGATGCCCGGTGCGCATAATACTACCGTTCCGCACCTGATGAATCCGAGCTGGCTCGCGGCGCATACCTGGCATCCGATGAGTTACAGCCCGCTGACGGGCCTCGTCTATTTCAGCGCGCAGGAGCAACCGGCGATCTATGCTCGTGCCGAAGAGGGGGATTTCAATTTCGTCCATCACCGCTCCAACAGCGGCCAGAGCTTTTCCAGCCATCCCGAATTGCGGCGCAAGCTGACCGAGGAGATGAACGCCAAGGAGAAGGGCTATTTGCTGGCCTGGAACCCGGTTACGCAGAGCGAAGCCTGGCGCGTGCCCTATCGTGTCCCTGGTTCGGGCGGGGTGCTGGCGACCGCAGGGAATATCCTGGTGCAGGGCACGATCGACAAGACGCTGGCGATCTACCGCGCCGACAATGGCCAGAAGCTGTGGGAGATGAATATCGACCAGGCCCCGGTCGCCGGGCCGATCACCTACATGATCGATGGTGAACAATATATCGCGATCAATGCCGGATGGGGCGGCTCGCCGGTCTACAATCTCGGCCAGTTCCGCACCGCCACGGCGAAACTGCTGGTGTTCAAGCTGGACGCCACCGGCGTCACGCTGCCTCCGATGCCGCCGCCGTCAGCTCTGCCGCGCCCGCCTTTCCTGCGGGGCACCGAGGCGCAAGTGACGCGCGGCCGCGAACTCTATGGGCAGACCTGCGTGCGCTGCCATGGGGAGAATGCCGTAGGCGGGCTCAAGGACCTGCGCTGGATGGATGCCGAAGCGCACGCCAAGTTCGATGAGATCGTGCTTGGCGGGATTTATGCCGACAAGGGCATGGCAAGCTTCGCCGATGTGCTCAGCGCGGAGGATTCCGAAGCGATCCACCAGTACCTGATCGCCCGCGCCAATGAAGATTACGCGGATGCTGCGGCCCGATAGATGCCGCTTTCCTACATACCCTGGCTTGTGCCACTGGAGGCCCTATGACTGACTGCCTATCCCGCTTCGAGAATCCCTGGCAGGGCCCGGAAAAAGCCACAGAAGAGTGTGGCTTTCGGCTGAGCGAAGTCCACACCGGCCGGCGCGAATGGGGCCGATTTACGGATGGGGCGAGAGGAAAGTCACAGTCCTTAAGGCCCGCGTTTCGCGTCAACGGCTTGTGTGGACTTTTCGCGCTGCTCCTGACCTTGATTGCCGCCCCGCTCTCTGCGCAGGCCCCGGGCGAGGACAGCGCGGTCTTTCTCGAACGCTGCGACCGCGAATGCCTGATCGGGCAGGTCCGCACGCATATGGCGGCGCTGGCTGCCAGGGATCCGTCGATCGCCCGATATGCAAGCGATGTCATGTTCACCGAGAACAACGTGCCGATCCCCATTGGCGAAGGGCTGTGGGGCACGGTGACGGCCGTGGACGAGACCGGCATGGAGGCGGCCGATCCGCG
>DASWIR010000226.1:0-1953 GCA_036397575.1 Alteraurantiacibacter sp.
AGGCTCGAGCAGCTCTACGACCAGTCATCCCGGAGGCTGGAGGGGGCGCTGAAGGCCTATATTGAGAGCGGAGATCGCCCGCCCTCCCTGAGCGAACGGAACGGACTGTTCGCCTATCCCGAATTGCGCATCGCTTTCGAAACCGAAGGCGAAATCCCGACGCCCGCGCGAGCCTATGCCCGGCTCAACCAGCCCGGCACCTACGCGACCTCGATAGCCGATCCGGCGCTGTTCCGAGGTTATCTGGGCGACCAGCTCGAGCATCTGGTGCGGGATTACAAGGTCACCGTCTCGGTCGGTCACTCCGCCGACGAAATTCCCTATCCATATGTGCTCGACGGATCGGGCATCGATCTGTCGGGTGTGTCGAGCGCCGAACTCTCGCATCATTTCCCCACGCCGGAACTGGTCAGCATCGGTGACGAAGTGGCTGACGGCACATGGTCGGTCCCGCTGGACCGGGTGCGCCCGCTTGCGCTGTTTGATGCGCCGCGCACCGATTTCAGCCTTGCGCGCCTCAGGCACTACACCGGCACACCGGCGAAGGACTTTCAGCGTTACGTGCTCTTTACGAACTATATCCGCTATGTAGATGAATTCGTTACCTTTGCACTCGACACGTTGCGCGAGGGCAGCGGCCCGTTCACCGGCTTTTCCGTTCCTGGCGCTCATTTCGACCGTTCCAATCTGGAGGATGCAGAAAGCCAGATCGCCGCAGGCACATGGCGGCGGCACCAGATGCCGGCCTACCACCTGACTGCGCCGGACCATTGCGGGATAACGCTGGTTAATATCGGCGTCGGCCCATCCAATGCGAAGACGATCTGCGATCATGTCGCCGTTCTTCGCCCCGAAGTGTGGCTGATGATCGGCCATTGCGGAGGCCTGCGTCCGAGCCAGTCGATCGGCGACTACGTCTTGGCCCATGCGTATTTGCGCGACGACAATGTGCTCGATCCTGTGCTGCCGCAGGAAATTCCAATCCCGGCGATCGCGGAAGTGCAGACGGCGATGTACGCTGCTGCGCTCAGCGTGACCGGCGAAAAGGAGAGCGAACTGAAGAAACGGTTGCGGACCGGCACGGTGGTGACGACCGACGACCGCAATTGGGAACTGCGCTTCACTCGTTCGGCATTGCGCTTCAACCAGAGCCGCGCCGTCGCGATCGACATGGAATCGGCTACCGTCTCGGCGCAGGGTTATCGTTTCCGGGTGCCTTACGGCACGCTCCTTTGCGTGTCCGACAAGCCTCTGCACGGCGAAATCAAGCTGCCGGGCCAGGCCAACGCATTCTATGAACGCTCGATCAGCCAGCACCTTCGGATCGGCATCGAGACGCTCGGGATTTTGCGCGAGCAGGGCGATAGCCTGCACAGCCGCAAGCTCAGGAGTTTCGACGAACCGCCGCTCCGTTAGTTACAGGCCGGTCACGTCGCGCACGCGGCCGCAGACCGGCACGTTCACCCCTCCAGTGACGATGTAGTTTTCCAGCGCGTCGACATCGATGCCGGCTCCGCCGATCGGCGTCGCCGCTGCGAAACTGTCGAAACCGTCGCCACCGTTTGAAAGGAAGTTGTTGACCGTGACGCGGTAGAGCCGCGCCGGATCGACGGGAGCGTCATGCAGCGTCATGGCGACGATGCGTTCGCCCGCCGGACGGTCGCGGTCGAATGCATAGGCAAAGCCGCGCGATCCGGTGAGCAGCGAGAAACAGGGACGCACTTCGCCATTTTCCCCGCAGAACTGCTCCTCCAGTGCGGACCTGATCTGGACCCCTGTGAGTTCGAGCACCACAAGCGCATTGCCGAAAGGCTGCATGGCGAAGATCTCGCCATAGGTCAGCACGCCGTCTTCGGCTGAGGTAAGATCTGTGCGGACACCCCCCGAATTGATGAAGGCGATCTGCGCTCCCTCGTCCTCGGTCGAATAAAGTTGCGCGTCGGCGACGAGGTC
>DASWIR010000227.1:0-9278 GCA_036397575.1 Alteraurantiacibacter sp.
AAGATCTGGTATGCGGTGACCGATCTTGCCGTGGCCGATGTGGCAAGCGGGGAAGAGCGGGTCATCACAGCGGACCTCGACCGCAACGTCTTCGACATGGTGTGGGCGCCCGGTGGCCGAGCCATCCGTTTCATCGTCGAGGACGACGGACGGCAGTATCTGGCCTCGGTAGCGCCGCGCGGCGGGGCTATTGCCACCATCTCTACCGGCGAACGCGCTCTGTCGAGCCCGACCATCGCCCGCAATGGCCGCATGGCGATGCTGGCGGGCGGTGCCTTTGCGCCGAACAACGTCCATATCCTCGACGGATCGCGGCTAACCAAGGTGACGACTCATAATGACGCGCTGCTGGCCGAACTCGAATTGGGAACGGTGGAATACACCAGCGCCGCCAGCCCCGACGGCACCGAAGTGCGCGGTTTCGTCTTCTACCCGCCAAACTATGTCGCCGGTCAGGCCATGCCGACGATCCTCAATCTTCATGGCGGGCCTACGGCGCAGTTCGACTGGTCGTGGGACCGCGAGCTCCAGATGCAGCTGGCAGCAGGTTATGTCGTGGTCGCGCCCAATCCGCGCGGGAGCACGGGGCGGGGAGAGGATTATGCGCTCGGGATCGACGCGGCGTGGGGCTCGGTCGATGTGCCGGATGTCCTCGCCTTCCTCGACGGGGCGGTGGAGCGCGGCATCGCCGACCCCGACCATCTCGGTGTGTCGGGCTGGTCCTATGGCGGGATGCTGACAAACTATGTCATCGCCAGCGACCAGCGCTTCAAGGCTGCCGTCAGCGGCGCCTCGATCAGCAATGTATTCGCCGGCTACGGCACCGATCACTACATCCTGTTCTACGAATACGAAGTCGGCACGCCATGGGAAAACCTGGATGGCTGGATGAAGGTCTCTTATCCGTTTTTCCAGAACCAGCGGATCGTCACTCCCACCATGTTCATGGTCGGAGGGTTGGACGTCAACGTGCCGACGCTGGCCAGCGAGCAGATGTACCAGGCGCTGAAGAGCCGCGGTGTCGACACGCGCCTGATCGTTTATCCCGACCAGTCGCACGGTATCAGCCGGCCGAGCTTCGTGCGCGACTTGATGCAACGCTGGATCGACTGGCTAGACGAGCGGGTGAAGTGATGCGCCGGGCGGCGCGGCCCTAACTCGGCGCCGCTCCATTCGCCGCACTGAGGATCGCCCGGACACTCGCCGCTGCGACGTCTTCGTCGATTCCGACACCCCAGACGGTGCGCCCATCGGGCGTCACGCATTCGAGATAGGCTGCGGCCTGCGCGTCGGTGCCCTTGCCGAGCGCGTGCTCTGTATAATCCACGACTTCCAGCTCCAGCCCGAAGGTCTCCCTGAGCGTGGCAAGTACGGACGAGATCAGCCCCTTGCCGCGCCCGCTTACACTCTGCGCTTTTCCTTCCACCTCGATCATGCCGGAAAAAAGTCTGTCACCGTCACTTGAGCGACTTTCCTGAAAATCCACCAACCGGAAGTGCCGCTTCTCAACCTTGACGAAATATGCTTCGCGGAATGCCTGCCAAATGTCGGCGGCATTGAGTTCGCGCCCGAGTTCGTCGGCGACCCGCTGGACATGCCTGGAGAAATCCGCCTGCAATCTCTTGGGAAGTTTCAGACCCTGGTCCTGTTCGAGCACCCAGGCGAAACCGCCCTTGCCGGATTGCGAATTGACGCGGATCACCGCTTCATAATTGCGGCCAAGATCGGCCGGATCGATCGGCAGGTAGGGTACGCGCCACAGCTGGTCGTTGCGCTGCTCCTGCGCTTCGAAGCCCTTCTTGATCGCATCCTGGTGGCTGCCCGAGAAGGCCGTGAACACCAGCTCGCCGCCATATGGGTGGCGCTGGTGCACGGGTATCTGGTTGCAATACTCGACTGTCTCGATCACCCGGTCGATATCAGAGAAATCCAGCTTCGGATCGATACCTTGCGTATACATGTTGAGCGCCATGGTCACGAGGCAGCAATTGCCGGTCCTCTCACCATTGCCGAACAGACAACCCTCGATTCGATCCGCACCTGCCATCAGCCCCAGCTCGGCCGCCGCTACACCCGTGCCGCGGTCATTATGGGTGTGCAGGCTGATCACCACACTCTCGCGGTTCGGTAGGTTGCGGCAGAAATATTCGATCTGATCGGCATACATATTAGGGGTTGCCGCCTCGACCGTGGCCGGCAGGTTGAGGATGATCGGCTTTTCCGGCGTAGGCTGGAGGATCTCCATCACTGCTTCACAAACCTCGATGGAGAAATCGAGTTCGGCGGTGGAAAAGGTCTCCGGCGAATACTGGAAGTTCCAATCCGTATCGGGCCGCCTGGCCGCCTCGTCGCGCATGACCTTGGCGCCATTGACCGCGATCTTGCGCACTTCGTCCCGCGACATGCGGAATACGATCTCACGCCAGGCGGGACTGACGGCATTGTAAAGATGGATGATTGCCTGCCTTGCGCCTTCCAGGCTCTCGAAGCTGGTCCGGATCAGGTCTTCGCGGCTCTGGGTGAGAACCTGCACAGTCACGTCGTCCGGAATGCGGCCCGATTTCATCAGCGACGAAATGAAATCGAACTCGGTCGCGCCCGCGGCGGGGAAGCCGATTTCGATTTCCTTGAGGCCGATCCCGGTCAACAGGTCAAAAAAGCGGTTCTTCTTGACCGCATCCATCGGGTCGATGATCGACTGGTTACCGTCGCGCAGGTCCGTGGAGAGCCAGCGTGGCGGTACGGTGACCGCGCGAGATGGCCATTGCCGGTCGGGCAAGTCGATTTGCGGGAAAGGGCGGTATTTCTCGCCCGGAGAGCTCAACATCGGCATTTCGGTATTCGCCTTATCGCATGGCACGCGCGCAGCAAGGGGCGGAGCGCCTGTTTCTTCAGTGGTCTGGAGAAAAGCCCTTAGGCGGGGTGCCGTGCGCAAAAGGCGCACAGGCAGATGACGCGCCTAAGGGCGCGTAAGTCGAAGTAGCGAAAGAAGCTCGCGAGCGTTCATGCGCACGAGCATATAGGGGCAAGGTTAATTTTGTCCAGCGTCAGTAAGCCCGGAGAAGAGGGAGGGCGGCAAGCCACGGCCTGCCGCCCCCGTCTCCGGTGTTTACTTCTCGAACGCTGCCACGATGTCGAGATCGACGGTGTCGGTCACGAATTGCGGCCCGAAATTGACGTTGAAATCGGTGCGGGTAATCCGCGTCCGACCGGAGAAACCTACCGTCTCTTTCTGGTTGAACGGGTTCTTGCCGGCGCCGGTGAATTCTGCCGAAATGGTGACCGGCTTTGTGACGCCATTGAGGGTGAGATCGCCCGTGATGTCAGCAGTGGCATCGCCGGTCTTGGTGACGCTGGTCGACACGAAAGTAGCGTCGGCCGGATCGGGCCCGAAGAAATCGGGCGCGGCGCCGTCCTGGCCCGCCCGTAGCAGGTGATCGGTCAGGCCTGCGCTCGCGGTCACGACCTTGCTGACCGGTATGGTTATTGAAACCTTGGCGGCCTCGACATTGGCTGGGTCGAGTTCCAACGTACCGGTCACGTCTCCGAACAGGCCGAAATAGTCACTGAAGCCGAAATGGTTGACGCGCCAACCGACCAGCGTGTGGCCCGGATCGGCCGCATAGGTTCCCGCCGTCACCTGAGAAACGTCAGCCGTACCGGGGCCGCCGAGCGTGCCGTTCTGCGCATGAAGCGCGCCGAAGGAAAGCGCAGCCCCAGCAAGGACAACGGCCGCGAGACCCGATTTCAGTTTATGCATGGACAATCTCCGTGGAAAATAGCACGCGGCAATGTGGCTTGCGCGCTCGGTCTTGTCCACCGTCAAGCTGCGAGGGAATCGCAAAATTCCACTTTGAGAAGCCGATATTGGTTGATCCCGGCTGTCAGCCGCAGCGGAACAGCTTAATCCTGCCGTCTTCTCCCGTCTCCACATTGAGGCGGCTCGGGCTGAAGTCCATCGTCACGCTATCGCCGAGCGCTATATAGCGTATGTGATTATGGCCGACCGTATCGGCGATCTCGGCCTTGATCGTTTCGGTCGGCAGTACGTTGAGCCAGCGGTCGAGCTTACCGGCACCGCATTCGTCGGTATTCGCTTCAGGTGCAGTCACTTCCGCGGACTCCTCGCCGATCGGCTCACTGGACTGCGCCTGCGATGCGGGCGAGGCGGTAGTGTCCACTTGGTACTCGGCATTGCTCACGCCGGCATCGCAAGCACAAAGCAGTGCGACTGAAAGACTCGAAACAAGTAGACGAATCGGGCGCATGGGTAATCTCCGGACGGCCCACAAACGCCCCGTCGGAGGCTGTGTTCCCACTTACCGGTCAGTTTTTCTCCTTGTCGACCAGCTTGTTGGCGGTGATCCACGGCATCATCGCACGCAGCTGAGCGCCGGTCTTTTCGATCGGGTGCTCGGCCTGGCGTTTCCTCGCCGCTTTCATTTCCGGATTGCCCGCCTGATTGTCGAGAATAAAGCGCTGGACGAAGCGTCCGGCCTGGATGTCTTCCAGCACGCGCTTCATCTCGGCCTTGGTCTCGTCGGTGATGACGCGCGGGCCGGTGTGATAGTCGCCATATTCGGCGGTATTGGAGATCGAATAGCGCATATTCGCGATGCCGCCTTCGTAGAGCAGGTCGACGATCAGCTTGGTTTCGTGAAGGCATTCGAAATAGGCCATCTCGGGCGCATAGCCGGCTTCCACGAGCGTTTCGAAACCCGCCATGATCAGGTGGGTGATACCGCCGCACAGCACGGCCTGTTCGCCGAACAGATCGGTCTCGCATTCCTCCTTGAAATTGGTCTCGATAATGCCGGAGCGGCCGCCGCCTACGCCGGAGGCATAAGCCAGCGCGACGTCATGCGCATTGCCGCTCTTGTCCTGGTGAATGGCGATGAGGCAGGGTACGCCGCCACCTTTCAGGTACTCGCCGCGCACAGTGTGGCCCGGGCCCTTGGGCGCGATCATGATCACGTCGATGTCATCGCTGGGCTCGATCAGACCGAAATGAATATTGAGGCCATGGGCGAAGGCGAGAGCAGCACCCTTCTTCATATTGCCCTTGAGGTCGTTTGCCCAGATCGCCGCCTGGTGCTCGTCGGGGGCGAGGACCATCAATATGTCGGCCCAAGCGGCCGCTTCGCTGTTCGACAGCACCTTGAAGCCAGCCCCTTCGGCTTTCTTCGCGCTTGCTGAGCCGGAACGCAATGCGATCGCGACTTCCTTCACCCCGCTGTCGCGCAGGTTCTGCGCGTGGGCATGGCCCTGGCTGCCATACCCCAGCACGGCGATCTTCTTGTCCGTGATCAGGTTGAGGTCGCAATCGGCGTCGTAATAGACTTTCATGGTCGTCACTTCTCTCTAATTTTGTCATTCCCGCGACTGCGGCAATTCATTTCCGGGAGTCGGGTTCGGCGCCCGCTTTCGCGGGGAAAACGCGACAGTGCAAGCTTGTCTGTCCCTTAGGCCTCTCCGGCGCCGCGCATCATTCCGACCACGCCTGTGCGGCCGACTTCGACCAGGCCCAGCTCACGCATCAGCCCAACGAAACTGTCGATCTTGTCCGGCGACCCGGTCAGCTCGAAGATGAAACTGCCTGTCGTCGTATCGACGACATTCGCGCGGAACACTTGGGCGAGGCGCAGCGCCTCGACGCGATTGTCGCTTTTGCCAGCGACTTTTACCAACGCCAGTTCACGTTCGACATGCGGGCCCTCGTCGGTAAGGTCGACCACCTTGTGCACCGGAACCAGCCGTTCCAGCTGCGCCATGATCTGGTCGATAACCGGGGGCGGGCCGTTGGTGACAATGGTGATCCGGCTGACGGCGTGGTCCTCCGTAATGTCGGCCACGGTCAGGCTGTCGATATTGTAGCCGCGTGCGGTGAACAGACCGGCGATCTTCGCCAGTATCCCCGCCTCGTTATCGACGGTGATGGTGAGCACGTGCCGCTCGGACTCGCGATGCTGGATTTTCATCACACCAGCGCCTTCGCTTCGTCTTCCATCGTGCCCGCCACCTGATCGCCATAGAGGAGCATTTCGGTATGCGCCGCACCACTTGGGATCATTGGGAAGCAGTTTGCCTCCTTGGAGACGCGGCAATCCACCATCACCGGCCCGTCATGCGCCATCATCGCCTCGATTCCTGCATCCAGCCCAGCTTCGTCATGGATGCGAATACCCTTCCAGCCATAGGCTTCTGCCAGTCCGACGAAATCGGGCAGGCTGTCCGAATAGGAATTGGAGTAACGGCTCTCATAAGTCAGTTCCTGCCACTGGCGGACCATACCCATATACTCGTTGTTGAGGATGAATACCTTGATCGGCAGGCGGAACTGACTGGCTGTGCCCATCTCCTGGATGTTCATCTGGATCGATGCCTCGCCGGCAATATCGATTACGAGTGCATCAGGATTGCCGAGCTGCGCCCCGATGGCTGCGGGCATGCCATAGCCCATCGTACCCAGGCCCCCGCTCGTGAGCCATTTGTTCGGCCCGAAGAAACCGAAATACTGCGCAGCCCACATCTGGTGCTGGCCCACCTCGGTGGTGATGATCGGATCCTTCGCGCGTGTCAGCTCGAACAGACGCTGGACCGCCAGTTGCGGCATGATCTCCTTGGAGTTGGGAGGATAGGCAAGGCTGTCACGTCCACGCCATTCTTCGATCCGTGCTTTCCATTCGCCGAGGTTTGGCGCCCTACGCTCGCCCCAGGCGGCGATCAGCTGCTCGAGCACCATGCCGCAGTCGCCGACGATGCCTAGATCGACCGGGATCACCTTGTTGATCGAACTACGGTCGATATCGATGTGAATCTTCTTGGAGTTCGGAGAAAATGCGTCGAGCCGGCCGGTCACACGGTCATCGAACCGCGCGCCGATGCAGACCATGACGTCGCACTGGTTCATCGCCATATTGGCTTCGACGGTCCCATGCATGCCCAGCATGCCGAGCCAGTCGGGATGGTCGGCAGGAAAAGCGCCAAGCCCCATCAAGGTTGAAGTAACCGGCGCGCCGGTCAGATTCTGAAACTCGCGCAGCAGTTCACTGGCGCGAGGGCCAGAATTGACCACCCCTCCTCCAGTGTAAAATATCGGGGTCTCGGCGCCCGCGACCATGTTAACTGCCTCAGCGATTTCGTCAGGCGACGCGACCATGCGCGGCACGTAGCGCTTAGGGCGTTGCGGCGATGTGTCCGACATTGCTGCTGTGGCGACTTGTACGTTTTTCGGGATATCGATGACCACCGGGCCAGGGCGGCCGCAAGTGGCGATTTCAAACGCCTCGTCGATCGTCGCGGCGAGTTCCGATGGATCCTTCACCAGATAGTTGTGCTTGGTGCAGTGCCGCGTGAGGCCGATCGTGTCTGCTTCCTGGAATGCGTCGGTGCCGATCAGATTGGTCGCGACCTGTCCGGTGATGACGACCAGAGGGATCGAATCCATGAATGCGTCCGCAATGCCGGTAATCGCGTTGGTTGCGCCAGGGCCGGACGTGACGAGGACGACGCCCGGCTTCCCGGTGGAGCGAGCATAGCCTTCCGCAGCGTGGGCCGCGCCGGCTTCGTGCCGCACGAGGATATGGCGAATGCGCGTGTCGGAGAACAGCTCGTCGTAAATCGGCAGTACCGCGCCGCCGGGATAGCCGAAGACGAATTCGACACCTTGGCGAACCAGGCACTCAACCAATATCGCAGCGCCGCTGCGTTCCATACTCATGACAAACGTCCATACCGCACCCGCAAGCGCGGGCCATACTCTTCAAAAAACGGACCCGACACGATTTCTCGTGCCGGGCCGTTCCCTCTCCGAATTCTTTGTTGGACGTAAGCCCAAACTTGCAGGCTAGCTACGAGACCGTTTATATCATGTCAACCGAAAATTGGAGAATAATATTTCAAAATTTGGATCAGGATAGTAATCTGATTGCTCGGCCCGGAGCCATTGCGGCGGGAATTGGCGCCTGAACCAGGTATACTGCCGCTTGGCATAGTTGCGTGTGGCCATCTGCCCTCGCTCAATTGCTTCATCGCGAGAAATTTCGCCTCTCAGCAATGCGGCGATTTCCGGCACGCCGATAGCTCGCATCACCGGCAGGTTCTGTGACAGATCGCGTGCGAGCAGCGCCGCGGCTTCGGCAATCGCGCCTGCCTCCATCATCGCGGCAAAACGCCGGTCGCACCTTTCGTAGAGCCATTCGCGCGTAGGCAGCAGGATCAGTGGATGCAGGCCGATCTCGCCTGCGAGCCCGCCTTGGTGCCGCTCCTGCCAGTATGACAGCGAATTGCCGGTCGAGCGCACGACCTCCAGCGCCCGGGCAATGCGGTTGGCATCGGCGGAATGAAGGCGTGCTGCGCGCCCGGGATCTTCGGCCTGCAAGGCAATCCAGGCGTCAGCGAGGGGGAGGGCGCGCACCTCCGCTCTTATGGCCGGGTCGATTTCAGGCACGGGAGCAATTCCATCCAGCAACGTGCGGATGTAGAGTCCGGTGCCGCCGGCCAGCACGGGAACGGCGCCGCGTTCATGCGCTTCCGCGATTTCGCGCCTTGCTGCCCGTGCCCAGTCTGCGGCGGAGCAGGCTTCAGCGCCGTCCCATACGCCGAACAGGCGATGCTCGACGCCCTGCATTTCCTCTTCGGTAGGCCGCGCGCTCAATATGGCGAGGTCGGCATAAACCTGCGCGCTATCGGCGTTGATCACGACCGCTTCCTGGCCGCGAGCCGTGAGTTCCAGCGCCAGCTTCACGGCGAGATCGCTCTTGCCGCTTGCGGTCGGCCCTGCAATGAGCGCGACCGATTTTCCGACTGGAGACCATGATTTGCTCATCGCCCGGCTGATAGCAGACCCCGCGACGCTGGAAACAAGCCTTGATGGTGCGACGCGCGCCATCGAAGCGGCGAGAATGCGGCTCGCTTCCGCGCAGATGCTCGATTTTTGCAGCGACGTGCTCGAACTTATGTTGCCCGAAGGCGATTCGGCCGTGCTGTTGCCGATTCTCGACGAGCATTTCGTCCTGTCCGATGTGCTCGTCGCGCGGCACCAGTTTCGTATTCCGTCGGTCTTCGTATCCGACATGGATTCGACCATGATCGGGCAGGAATGCATTGACGAGCTGGCCGATTATGCCGGCATCAAGCCTCAGATCGCGGCAGTCACTGAACGGGCGATGCAGGGCGAACTCGACTTCGAAACTGCGCTGCGCGAACGGGTCGGATTGCTACGAGGGCTCGACGAGGGTGCAATCGAGCGCTGCCTTTCCGAACGAATCCGCCTCAAT
>DASWIR010000228.1:0-8175 GCA_036397575.1 Alteraurantiacibacter sp.
GCGCAGAGCGACTGCGTGGGCGGCCCTCGCCATGCTTGCCGTGCCGATTGGCGCATTGGCACAGGAGGGATCCCCCGAAACTGCGGAACAGCCGGGCCAGGCCCAAGCAGAGCCCCGGGAGATCGCCTTCGAGGCGAATGAGCTCAGCTACGATTCCGACAACGACGTCGTCACCGCCTCGGGCAACGTGGTGATGAGGAGTGGCGGCCAGTCGGTCCGCGCGGATAGTGTCAGCTGGAATCGGATGACCGGCATTATCACGGCGGAAGGTAATATTCGCTTCGTCGATGAGGACGGCAACCAGCTCTATACCGACAGCCTCGAGCTGACCGAAGAACTCAAGGCCGGGGCCATGCGCAACATGTTGCTGGCCCTGCGCGAAGGCGGAAGGCTGGCCGCCGAACGGGGCATGCGCGACGAGAACGGCGACATCATCCTCGAAAACGCCGCCTATTCCGCCTGCGCGGTGATCGATGCCGATGGCTGTCCAAAGACGCCGAGCTGGCGGATCGTCGCGGAGCGCGTGATCTACGACGAAGAGGACAACAAAGTCCGGTTCCGCGGCGCATCTCTCGAGCTGTTCGGCGCGCGCATCCTGCCGCTGCCTGGCCTTGCCATGCATACGGACGGCAGGGCGGTGTCGGGCATTCTGATCCCGAACCTCAGGATCTCTGCATCCAACGGAGTCGAGGTTAGCGAGAGCTACTATTTGCGGCTGGCCGACAATCAGGACCTCACTGTGACCGGCTTCGTCTATACCGAGGCACCGCCCATGGGCTCGGTCCAATATCGTGCGCTGACCGACAGCGGTGCATTCCAGGCGACCGGTTATTTCACCCGCAGCGCGCGCATTCCGATCGGCCCGGAACCCGGCACGCAGCAGCAGGACTGGCGCGGCTATTTCGCCGCCAACGGCAAGTTCCAATTCTCGCCCGAATGGTCGCTGACCGCCTCCGCCCGGGTCGCCAGCGACCGCACCTTCCTGCGCCGCTACGACATCAGCCGTGACGATCGGCTGCGCTCGATGATCCGTGCCGAGCGGATCGACGACGATTCCTATCTCTCGATCGAAGGCTGGGCGACGCAGACGCTCCGTTCCGGCGATCCGCAAGGACAGGTTCCGATCGCCTTGCCCCTGATCGATTACCGGCGGCGGCTGTCGGACCCGATCCTGGGCGGACGCGTGGAATTGCAGGCCAACACACTCGCGATTACCCGCACCGAAGGGCAGGATACGCAGCGAGCCTTTGCCGGGGCGAAGTGGGAGCTGCGCGAAGTGACGCCGTGGGGGCAGGAGATCACCTTCACCGCACTGGCTCGCGGCGACGTATACCATTCCGACGAAAACCTGCTGACCGACACCCTCTCCTATCGCGGTGACGAAGGCTGGCAAAGCCGCGCCGTGGCACTGGGGGCAGTCGATGTGCGCTGGCCGCTTGTCGGCGATTTCCTCGGCGGCACTCAAGTGCTGACCCCGCGCTTCCAAGTCGTCGCCAGTCCCCAGACCCGCAATCTCGACGTTCCAAATGAGGATGCGCGCGCGATCGATCTGGAAGATTCCAACCTCTTCGCGCTCAACCGCTTTCCCGGCTACGACCGGATCGAAGACGGGGTTCGCTTTACTTACGGGTTCGACTGGCGGTTCGAACGGCCCGGCCTCAGGATCAAGACCACCATCGGCCAATCCTATCGGCTAACCGACGAGCCGACCCTGTTCCCCGATGGGACCGGGCTGACGGAACGCTTCTCCGACTTCGTCGGCCGGACCGAAATTCGCTATCGCGATTTCGTCAAGCTCACCCACCGCTTCCGCGTGGACAAGGATGATTTTGCCGTGCGGCGCAACGAGTTCGACGCCACGGTCGGCAGCGACAGGACTTACCTCGAGCTTGGTTATCTACGCCTCAACCGCGATATCGATTTCGATTTCGAGGATTTGCAGGACCGCGAGGAGTTGCGCGCGGCAGGACGCCTCTCCTTCGCCAAATACTGGTCGCTGTTCGGATCGGCGGTGATCAACCTGACCGACCGCGAAGAAGACCCGACCTTTACATCCGACGGGTTCGATCCACTGCGCACGCGGCTCGGCATCGCATACCAGGACGACTGCCTCGAAATCGGGCTGACCTGGCGCCGCGACTACGAATCCTCCGGCGACGCCGAACGCGGCAACACCTTCCAAATTCATTTCGCGCTGAGGAATCTCGGATTCCGCCAATAGGCCAACCGTTGGCAGCGTCGCGCAAACGCGCTATCGCGCGCTCATGCTCGGTTCAGTCGTAAAATGGCAAATGCGCCGGTCGCGAAATTGCGCCTTGGCGCATTATAACAGGACTATCGAAGTGACGGAAATGTTTGCAGAAAAATGGTTGAAGACGGGTCACAACGCGTTTGCTGTTTTGGCCGCGTTCGGCCTGGCCGCCGCTCCTGTCGCGCAGGCGCAGGACAATCCGACGGAGGATGCGAGCGGTCTTAACCTGCCAAGCGTCATCGAATTCCTGGGCGAGAACAATCCCAATTTCCGGACTGCCGCCGCGAAGGTGAACGGTACGGTGATTACAGGCACCGATATCGACCATCGTGTCGCACTGGTGCTGGCGGCTAATGAGCAGGAGATCAGCGAGGAAGAAGAGGTGCGGCTGCGCCTCCAGGTGCTCAACAATCTGATCGACGAAACGCTGCAAATCCAGGAGGCGACTGCGCTCGAAATCCCGGTCAGCGCGGAAGAGGTCAACCAGACCTACGAACGTGTGGCGACGCAGAATTTCGGCCGCACGGTCGAAACGCTCAACGAATATCTCGATTCGATCGGCTCTTCGAACCGTTCGCTCAAGCGCCAGATCGAAGGCGAGCTTGCCTGGAACCGCATCCTGCGCCGCAACATCCAGCCATTCATCTCCGTCTCCGAAGAGGAAGTGAACGAACTGCTCGAACGGCTCAAGGCATCGAAGGGCACCTCGGAATATCGCCTGGGAGAAATCTTCCTTTCCGCGACCGACCAAGACCGCGAAGAAGTGCGCCAGAATGCCGCCCGTATCGTCGAGCAATTGCAGCAGGGCGGCAGTTTCGTCGCCTACGCACGGCAGTTCTCGCAGGCATCGACTGCCGCTGTCGGCGGCGATCTCGGCTGGATCCAGCTGCCGCAATTGCGTTCGCAACAGCTCGAAGCCATCGTACAGCAGATGGAAGCCGGGCAATTGGTGGGCCCGGTGCAGATTCCAGGCGGTTTCTGGATCGTCTATTTGATCGACAAGCGTCAGGTGCTGACCGCAGATCCGCGCGATGCGGTGCTGTCGCTGGCACAGGTCACATACGACATGCCGGCCGGGCAAAACGCCGCCGATCGCAATGCCGCCCAGCGCAGGTTCCAGGAATTCGTGAGTTCGATGCGCGGCTGCGGCGATCTTGGCCGCGCCCGGTCCGAACTCGGTGCGCAAGTCGTTTCCAACGACCAGATCACCGCCCGTTCGCTGCCGGCAGCGCTGCAGAACGAGGTCTTGCAGATGGCCCTCGGCCAGGCGACTCAGCCCTTCCAGTCGGGCAATGACGGCGTCAGTGTGCTGATGCTGTGCGGGCGTGACGATCCGCTGCTCGACAGCGGGCCGAGCTTCGACCAGTTGATGGCGCAGCTGGAGGAAGACCGCGTGGGCAAGCGCGCACAACGCTATCTGCGCGACCTTCGCCGCGATGCGGTGGTCGAATATGCCGGCCAGTCCTGATTGTCTACGCCGCTGGCAGTGCTCGCGGTAACGCTTGGCGATCCTGCCGGGATCGCTCCGGAACTCGCCTGCGCAGCCTGGGCCGCGAAGGATAGCGAAAATCTGCCGCCCTTCGCGGTGGCGGGAGGCGCGGCGATCCTGAAGGATGCGGGGATACGGCGCGGTCTCGACATGCCTGTCCATGCTGTGACTTGCCTAGCCGAGGCCGCAGACGTGTTTCCCGAAGCTCTGCCCGTGCTGAGCGGACCCGACGGCACCTATCGTCCCGGCGAGCCCAACAGCGATGGCGCGCGGATCGCGCTGGCTTCGCTCGAAGCCGGAACCGCATTAGCGATTTCGGGTGAGGCGTCCGGCGTGGTGACCGGGCCGATCGACAAGGCTCGGCTGGCCGAAGTGGGATTCGCCTTCCCAGGCCAGACCGAATTCCTCGCCGAGCGCTGCGGCATCGCTGCTGGCGATGCGGTGATGATGCTCGCCGGGCCGAGCCTGCGCGCAGCGCCCATCACCGTCCATGTCGCGCTGTTGCAAGTACCAACCTTGCTCACTGCCGACCTGATCTGCAACCGCACGCGGATCGTGGCCGAAGCGCTGAAGCGCGATTTCGGCATCCCCAACCCCCGCATAGCCATCGCCGCGCTCAATCCTCATGCCGGAGAGCAAGGGCTGATGGGCGATGAGGAAGAGCGGGTGATCGCCCCCGCCATTGCCGCGTTGCACGCCGCCGGGATCGATGCCAGCGGGCCGCATGCCGCTGATTCGCTATTCGCTCCGCGCGCCCGGGAAACCTATGATGCAGCAATCGCGATGTATCACGACCAGGCGCTGATCCCCCTGAAAGCGCTCGATTTCGACGAAGGTGTGAACATTACCCTCGGCCTGCCGATCGTGCGGACTTCGCCCGATCATGGCACGGCGTTCGGTATTGCCGGCAAGGGTATGGCCGACCCCGGCGCAATGATTGCCGCCATCCGCATGGCGGGCGAGATCGCTGCGCGCCGGGCCGCTGCGTGAACCTCCCACCGCTGCGCGAGGTCATAGCCCAGCACGGGCTGAGCGCGTCGAGGGCGCTGGGACAGAATTTCCTGCTCGATGAGCAATTGCTTGGCCGTATCGCTGCGATACCCGGCGATCTCGAAGGCAAGAACGTGCTCGAAGTGGGCCCCGGCCCTGGCGGGCTGACCCGCGCTCTGCTGCATGCCGGAGCGATGGTGACCGCAATCGAAATGGACCGGCGCTGCCTTCCGGCCCTTGCCGAGCTGGGCGAGTTCTTTCCCGGCCGGCTGCGTGTGATCGAAGGCGATGCGATGAAGATCGACGAGGCCGGGCTGTTCCCCGGCCCTTACACCGTGGTCGCTAATCTGCCCTATAATGTCGGCACGGCGCTGTTCATCCGCTGGCTCGGCGGAGAGCAATGGCCACCCCAATGGAAGTCGCTGACGCTGATGTTCCAGCAGGAAGTCGCGCAGCGTATCGTCGCGGCACCGGGCAGCTCGACCTATGGCCGCCTGTCGATTCTCGCCCAATGGCGCAGCACGGCGCGGATTGCGATGAAGGTGCATCGCAGCGCCTTCACGCCGCCGCCGAAGGTGATGAGCGCGATCGTCCATGTGACACCCGCCGAAGCGCCGCAGGGCGTCTCGGCACGGATGCTGGAACGGGTGACCGAGGCCGCTTTCGGGCAGCGCCGCAAGATGCTGCGCCAAAGCATGAAAGGCCTGCCCGGCTCCCTCGAAGCGCTGGAAACCCTCGGCATCGACTCCACGCGCCGCGCCGAAACGCTGACCGTCGCAGAATTCGTTGCCATAGCCCGGGAGCTTGGTTTCCAAAGGTTGCCCGGCTAGGGCAGTTGCAAATGAAACAGCTTCAGCGCGCGGAAGAGGAAATGCTCGCCGGGATCGATCCGGCGCAGATGCTCGCGCAAGTCGAAGCCTGGTCCGCAATCAATACCGGCACACGCAACCTTGAGGGGCTGAAACAACAAGCGGCGATGCTGGCTGATGTCCTGGCCAAACTGCCTGGCGAAGTGACGCTGGAAGAACCCGCGCCGGTCACGGCAATGGATGCGGAGGGGCGCGAGACCGAGCTGCAACATGGCCGGCACCTCGTCCTGCGCGTCCGGCCCGAGGCCACTCGCCGTTTCCTGCTGACCGGGCATATGGACACGGTGTTCCCCGCCGATCATCCTTTCCAGCACCTGAAATGGATCGACGACGAAACGCTGGGCGGCCCCGGCACGGCCGACATGAAAGGCGGGATCGCGGTGATTCTCGCCGCGCTGACCGCTTTCGAGACGAGCGAGGCCGCAAATACCGTCGGCTACGACGTGATCATCAATTCCGACGAGGAGACGGGCTCACTCTCCTCCGCCGCGCTGATCGAGCGGCTCGCGCGCGGCAAGGAGGCAGCGCTGACCTACGAGCCATCCGCCCTGCCCGATGGCACGCTCGCCCATGCCCGCGGCGGCAGCGGGAATTATTCGGTCGCAGTGACCGGCCGCTCCGCCCATGCCGGCCGCAATCCGGAGGACGGACGCAATGCGCTGGTCGCCGCCGCCGCCATCGTGATCGCGCTGAAGGAAATCGAGGGCGCGGACATCCCGATCAACCCGGCGCGGATCGAAGGCGGCAGCGCCAACAATGTCGTGCCCGATCATGCGGTGCTGCGCTTCAACATCCGCCCGCGCACAGGTGAAGCGGCGGAGGAATTCCCGCCACGCCTTCAGGAACTGCTGAACCGCATTGCCACCGAACATGACGTGCGTATCCACCTCCATGGCGGCATCACCCGCCCGCCCAAGCCGGTCGACGCGAAGGCGCAAAAGCTGTTCGACCTCGTCAAAGCTTGCGGCGCCGAACTCGGCCAGCCTATTGCATGGAAATCGACCGGCGGGGTGTGCGACGGCAATAATATCGCCGCCTGCGGTGTGCCGGTGGTCGATACGATGGGGGTTCGCGGAGGGGCAATCCATTCGCCCGACGAGTATCTTATCGTTCCCTCGCTGAAGGAGCGCGCGGAGCTTTCCGCTCTTGTGCTCCACAGGCTGGCCAAGGGAGAAATGGTGTGAGTTTTCGCCTGCGCGCGGCCCGAGCTGCGGATCTCGAGCCGCTCTACGAAATGGCCAAGCTGACCGGCGGTGGATTCACCAATTTGCCGCCCGACCGCAATGCGCTCGGCCGCAAGCTCGAACGCGCCGAAGCCTCCTTTGCCCGCGAAGAAGACGCGCTGGGCGACGAGCTGTTCGTGCTGGTGCTCGAACGGGCCGGATCGAAGGAACTGCGCGGCACCTGCCAGCTGATGACGCAGGTCGGTCAGCAATGGCCGTTCTACTCCTACCGCCTGACTACGCTGACCCAGCATTCGCAGGAGCTCGACCGCACGGTGCGTGCGGAAATGCTGAGCCTCGTCACCGATCTCGAGGGATCGAGCGAAGTCGGTGGGCTGTTTCTCCATCCGAACGAGCGCGCCGGCGGGCTTGGCCTGCTGCTGGCCCGCAGCCGCTATCTGTTCATCGCCATGCACCGGCCGCGCTTCGCCGGCCGCATCCTGGCCGAGCTGCGCGGCATTATCGACGAGCGCGGCGGTTCGCCCTTCTGGGACGGTGTGGCGGGCCGCTTTTTCGGGATGAACTTTCAGGATGCCGACTATTTCAACGCGATCAACGGCAATCAGTTCATCGCCGATTTGATGCCCAAACACCCGGTCTATATCGCCATGCTGAGCGAAGATGCGCGCGGTGTAATCGGCGTGCCGCACCCTTCGGGCCGCGCGGCAATGCGGATGCTGGAGCATGAGGGCTTTGCCTATGAAGGCTATGTGGATATTTTCGATGGCGGCCCGACCATGATCGCACACACCGACAATGTGAAAAGCATCAGGGAAGCGCATCGCGGCATCGTGACCACCTCCGATCTCGCCAAGGGCGAAAAAGCGCTGATCGCCGCCGGACGTCTGGCCAATTTCCGCTGCTGCTATGGCGCGCGCGAAGTGGATGGCGAGAAGGTGGCGATCGACACGCAGAGCGCGGATATGCTGGGCGTGGGCGAAGGCGACGAGGTGTGGAGCATCGCGCGGTGATCCAGTCCTTCGAGACGCGTCCTCGGCCTGCGGCCTCGCCCGCTCCTCAGGACGAACGGGACTGGGGATGCGGACGGAAAAACCCATCACCGTTCGTCCTGAGGAGATTGAAGCCGAAGGCTGAAATCGTCTCGAAGGACACTCCCGCGGTGGGCAAAGCATGACCCTGGTCGAAATCAATTTCGACGGGATCGTCGGGCCGAGCCACAATTATGCCGGGCTCAGCTTTGGCAATCTGGCCGCGACGAAAAGCGCCGGATCGATCTCCTTTCCCCGCGCCGCAGCGCTGCAGGGTCTCGCCAAGATGCGGCACAATATGGCGTTGGGCCTGTCTCAAGGCTTCCTGCTGCCCTTGCCCCGCCCCGACGATGCATGGCTTGAG
>DASWIR010000229.1:0-14559 GCA_036397575.1 Alteraurantiacibacter sp.
CGTCGATCACGCCGAGATCGCCGGTGTGCATCCAGCCCTCGGCATCGATCGCTTCCGCGGTGCGTCCCGGATCATCCCAGTATCCCAGCATTACCGAATAGCCGCGGGTGCATAGTTCGCCGGGAACGCCGCGGGGCACGACATTGCCGGACGGGTCGATCACTTTTACTTCGAGATGCGGCTGGACCTGGCCGATTGTGGAGACGCGCCGTTCAAGAGGATCGTCAACGGCGCTCTGGAAACTGACCGGGCTCGTCTCGGTCATCCCATAGGCGATTGTGATGCCGCTCATATGCATTCTCCCGACAACCTGCGTCATCACCTCGATCGGGCACGGCGACCCCGCCATGATGCCGGTGCGCAGCGAGGTCAGGTCGTAATTATCGAAGCCGGGGCAATCGAGCTCGGCGATGAACATTGTCGGCACGCCGTAGAGAGCCGTGCAGCGCTCCCGCTCGACCGCCGCAAGCGTTGCTTCGGCATCGAATCCGGCCGATGGGTAGACGACGGCCGCGCCGCAACTCACGCCGGTCAGATTGCCCATGACCATGCCGAAGCAGTGATACAGCGGGACCGGCACGCAGATGCGGTCACCAGGCCCGAGGCGTTGCGCGCGGGCAACGAACCAGCCGTTGTTCAGAATATTGCGATGAGACAAGGTCGCGCCTTTGGGCAGCCCCGTCGTGCCGCTGGTGAACTGAATATTGATCGGATCGCGGCAGTCGAGACCGGCAGCGATCTCGCGAGCGCTCTCCCGGCTCCGCTCCGATGCCAGCGCCGGCAGATCGTCGAACGCCAGCCAGCCCGGCCGGGCTTCGCCGCCGATCAGGATCCTGTGCTCCAGGGTGGGGACGTCGACACTTTCGAGTATGGAAACGTAGTCGCTGGTCTTGAACCGCTCCGCCGTCACCACCGCCTTCATGCCGACCTTGTTGACCATGAACTGGAGCTCGGAGGCACGGTAGGCTGGATTGATCGTCGTCAGGATCAATCCAATTTTCGCGGCGGCGAACTGCGTAAGTGCCCATTCGGCGCAGTTGGGCGACCAGATGCCGATCCTGTCACCGCGCTCCAGCCCAAGCGCCAGCAGCCCCGCGGCCATCCCATCCGCAAGGTCGGCAAGCTCGCGCCAGCTCCAACGCACGCCTTGTGCAATCGAGACCAGCGCGTCGGCATCGCCCCATCGCCCGGCGGCGCGATCGAGTGCCCGGCCGATCGTGAGATCGAGCAGTGGCGGCTCCTCCGCACCTTTGACCCAGCTCAGCTTGGGATCCATCCGATACCTCCCGAGGCGCGAGGATAAAGAGGCCGAGGGCGCCGCACTTGGACGAGAACGCACAATTCTTGTCCGCAAGCGAAGCGGCGTGCGATGCTCAGTCGAAGGAAGCTCTCAGGGGCGCAGCCGGTAGTCGCGAGCCGAGATGCCAAAGCGAAGCCGGAAGGCACGGCTGAAATAGCTCAAGTCGTTGAAGCCACATTCCAACGCCACGTCGGTAATGCGGTAAGGTCTGTCCGCATGGCGAAGGCGCACGGCAGCGGCATCGAGCCGGCGGGCCAGCAGAAAGCGAGCGGGGGTCGTCCCCTCCTCTGCGAAAACACGCTGAAGATAGCGCGCGCTTACGCCCAGCTCCTGCGCAATGGCGATGGTGCGGAACTCGGGATCGAACAGCCGATGCTCGACTAGCTTGGTCGCTTTGCAACGCAACGCGCCGGCCCGGTTTGCCTCGCTGCCGGATGCACGGTCGTCCTGCAGGACCGAGGCGAGCAGGTCCCAAATTACCTCCGAGGCGGAGTGCGGCCATTCTTCCCCCTCGCCCTCGGCCAATTGGTCCCACGCCGAGCGGATGAAGCCTGACAGCACCGAGGCCGGGCCGCGGTTGAGATTGATCGGCTGGCCGGCAATCTGCTCGAGCACTTTGGCATGACCGCCGAAACGCGCCCGCGGAAGCGACAACACCAGCCCATGGACGGGTCGCTTGAAGGTCAGTTCGTAGGGCTTGCGGGCATCGACCACGACCATGTCGCCCGTCTCCGCAACGATTTCGGCCCCCGCGTGCTTCAGCACGCAGCGGCCCGCATGCACCAGCTGGAGGCTGAACCGTCGCCCATCGCACGCGCTTCTCGTGTCGTTCCGGCTGCGGAGCGGCGTCGATTTGACCGATGTGATTTCAAGCTCGCCATCGGTGAGCCTGGTGAGCGCGCCTTCAAAGGAGCCGGGCTCGGCCTCGACCTCCAACGCCTGCGGGCCGTTTGCGAAGATGTCCTTCCAGAATGCGAAGCGCTCGGACGCGGGCAGACTAGCGGTGGACAATCGTTCAATTCTCGCCAGAGCCGCCTCCCCGCGTTTCGAACGAAGGCCGCACTCTACGCTCTGCCTGGGCGCGTGCATAGTCCGGCCGGTCAATAAGGTCCCGGAGCGCGACATTGGTAGCTCTCGGCTCGGAGAGGATCGCGACCGGCGGTCAGTACCGCCCGCTGCGGATATGCGCAGATCAATCCCGTTCGGACGGCCGCGCTCTGCGGTCCGCCCGGCGGGGCCGCTTGCCGTGCGATTACATGCTCGGGCGCGTGGCCCTCCTCGACCCAGGCCTGAAGCGCCGCCGTCAGGCTGGTGGCTGGATTGTTGTTCTCCGGGCTCGGCCCGCCCTGACCGAAATCGCTGGGGCCGCTGCCGCCTGCGCAATGGTGCATTCCGGGCACCATGAACGTCCGCATGAACGAATCCGCCTGGTCCGCACCCATCGCGCTCACGACCGCGTCTCGATAGGCAAGCGTGCCTTGCGCGGGGATAGCTGCGTCGGACCAGCCGTGATACAGGATCAGCTTGCCGCCCCGGGCCGCGAAGCGCGAAAGATCCGGATCGGTCGCGTTGAAGGTAGCGGCGGTGCGCGACTGGACCAGATCGAAATCGCGGCCGAAGTCGAATGCGGCCGGTGTCCAGTCGTCTGGAGCCCCAACGATGTATTGGACGAAGTTGCTGCCGAAGGCGTTCTGGATGCTCGCACCCGGCCCGGTGCCGAAGATCCACGCGTCCCAACCCGCCGATGCGGGAGCGGTCTCGCCGCCTGGCGGGAAACCGAAGTAGATTTGCATTCCGTCGGGCGTCCGCGGTCCCTGGTAAATGTCACGGAGCGATGCGATCTGCGGATCCGTCAGGCAAGAGTCCGTTTCGCCCGCAGTACAACGCAACACTGCCGGATCGAAGCGGCACAGACGCGGATCGCTCAGCAATCCGTCGGCAAGCCCGTCGAGCTTGTCGCACTGCGCCAGCACGGCGCCGGCGATAGCCGGGGTCTTGGCAGCCGGGATCATCGCTCCAGGACGCGAAAGCGCCTGCGCGTTCCACACGAAGCCGGTGAATAGTCCGGTCCAGTTGTAGGCCGGCGCCCCGGCGATGATCCCGTCGTAATCGTCGGGAAACCGCTGGGCTTCCATCAGCCCCTGCCGTCCGCCATTCGAGCAGGACACGAAGTACGACTTGCGCGGTGCGGCGCCGTAATAGGCCTGGGCCAGCGTCTTGCCGGCAACAGCCGTCAGATGAACTGCCCGCCAACCGAAATCGACGACCTTTTCCCAATGTCCCAAAGCCCAGCGGGCACTGGTTCCGCCGTTGGTGTGGCCGGTGTCGCTGGCCGCAGCCGCGTCGCCATTGCGCAAGGCAGATGCGAGACCGGAATAAGGGATCGAACCGGCAAATCCGCCGTTCCCCACGCCCTGGAAGCGCCCGCTCCAGTCCTTGGCCGGCAGCCAGATCTCGATGTTGATGTGGGAATCGGCCGTCGGGCGCAGCACGCCCTGAACCCGACAGAAGGACGGCAGCTCGATCGTCGTAGCCGGTCCGAACTCTGCCGGCAGATTGAAAGGGCCCGCTGGCCGCAGCGCAACAGAGGTGAGCTCAGCACCGGGCAGCGCCGCGGTGGCGAGGTCCGCACACTCGCGTGCCAGGGCCGGTTCCGCGCCAAGTAAGGTAAGCGCGACCCCGCCACATGACGCCAGAATCCTTGCTCTCATCGCCTGAACACTCCTCTGTTGCTACTTGTGGACCCGCATTCCGGCGCAGCTGGTGCGGTCGCGCATTTCATCGACGGTAAGCAGCCCGGCGCGGGCCTGCTTGGACCAGGCCGCACGGTTTTGACCGTAGGCGACAGGCACCGGTCTCCGAACCGAAGGCAAGCAAACTGGCTGCTGATCAGAACCTGACGCGCGCTCCCACGCGGAAGGTCCGCCCGTACGTGTCGAAATAGACCGGGTTGGTCGGGAAGCCATTGCCCCCCGGGGCGATCACCGGATCCTTGTCGAACACGTTGTTGAGCGAACCGAACACCTGGACCTCGTCGGTCACGTCGAACGACGCCGCGAGGTTGATGTAGATCGCGTCGTCCACCGAATTGTCGCTGATGCTGTTGGGGTCGGTCGTATCGTAATTTGGATCGCTCGGATCGATCGGCGGCCCTCCGGCTGCGGTGAGCACCATGAAGCGGCCGGGGCCGACGTAGCGCGCCTGCACCGTGCCGGTGAACGGCCCCTGGCGGTAAGTGAGGAAGGCGTTGCCCTGCCACTTCGGCGCGGTGTTGAAGCTGCCGAACGCGGCGGTGGGCCCGCTCGTGCCGGCGTAGTTCCTCGGGGGAACTGGCTCGCCCGTGATCGGGTCAGTCTGCCCGGTGTCGAACAATTGATCGTAGAGGTACGAAGCCAGCACTCTCAGGTTGAGCGACGAATCTTCATTGAGCGGCAAGTTGTAAGCAGCTTCGAAATCCACTCCGCGCGTGACGAAGCCTTGCAGGTTCGCCGCGTTGTTGTAGACCGAAATGATGTCGGGCGTGCCTTCGCCGACGATCCGGTCGCAAAATACCTGATTGCCCTGGAAACAGCCGGTGACGATGTTCTGCGCACCGATCCCGCCAGAGGCAATCGCGTCCGCGATCTCGATCTGGTACCAGTCGGCCGAGAAGCGGAAGCCGGAAAGGGCACCACCTTGCGGCGACAGGACAAGGCCGACGGTGAGCGTATCGGCTTTCTCGGGTTCCAGGTTCACGTCGCCGCCGATGGTGGCGATGATCGAATCGTTCGCGCCGCCCCCCGGGAACGGGTTGTTGACGACACCAAACGGCGGACCGACGAAAGGGTCTCGGGTTTCGAACAGCTCGCGGAACTGTGCGGCGCGCACGTCGCGTGAACGAGTCGCTCGCACCCGCAGCCAATCGGTCGCGTCCCAGATGCCGCTGACTTTCCAGGTGACGAACTCGTGGGTGCGCGATTGGCCCGCGGCGTTGCCGAGCGTTCCTTCGTTCTTGTTCCGCGTGCCGCGGACCGCCCCATCAAGCTCGAGGTAGCGGCCTATCGGGGCGTCACGGAACACGGGAACATTAAGCTCCACGTAGCCTTCGAGCACCTCGGTCTTGCCGGCGTAGTCACCGCCGTAAGTCAGGTAGTAGCCGCTGTACCACGGCTGGTTGGCGAGATCGTGCGTCAGCTCGCCGCTCTCCCTGCGCCATTCCGCGCCGGTCGCGAGCTTGATCGGCCCGGCGCCCCATCCGGCGAACAGGTCGCCGCGCACGTTGAAGGCCGCCACGTCCTGCTTCTGGTTGACGAATTCGACCAGGTTGCGGAACGCATAATCGATCGCCGCCTGGTCCGCATTGGCCGACCCGAACAGGTTGAGCGGCACGCAGGTGCCGGCCGCGTCGGCGAAGGCGACGTCCGCGGGAGTGTAGGGAAAGCCGGTGTCGGGATTGATCCGGCCGGGGATGGTCACCCCGCACACGATACCGCCCGGCGTCTGGACCGCATCGAGCGCGAAGCGCAGCAGCGGCTGGACCATGTTGTGGAGCAGGTGCTGGTCATTGTTGTTCTCGCCGTGCGAGTAATAGGCGTCCCACGACCAGCCGCTGCCGATATCGCCTTCGAGCCCGCCAACCAGGCGCCAGGTCTCGTTGTTCGTCTCGTTCCGCGCGTTCTGGAGGTTGTTCATGGTGCGACCGAGCGATGCGCCGTTCGGAATCATCGCCGCCACGCTGGGCGGCAGGAAGGCGTTGTCCGGCGCTATCTGGAAGCCGAGCAGGAAGGGATCGACCAAGAGGAACGGGAACGGCCCGACCGCGCCTGTGGCGTTGGGATTAACCGCCTCGCTGCGGGCATAGGACCCCTCGAGCGAAACCGTGATCGCGGGGCTGACCTCGAATTCGACGCGCGCGAGCGTGCTCAGCTTCTCGACACTGGGCCGCAAGGTGGTCCCGTCGTAATTGCCGGTGGCGAATTCGTCGCCGCCTTGCCGGGGTAGGCCGAAGATCGGGAAAGAGCCCGCGGAGTACCGACCCGAATCGAACGGGATGGCGGCAGTGCCTTCGGGATTAAATTGAAACGTCGGGCCGGTGACGGCCGGCACATAGGCGCAGAAGCCGGCGCCGGGCACGAAGAACAGGCACGGCGAGAGCGCCCCGGTCGAACTCGAATAGGCGATCGTGGCGTCGGGCCCGATGACGTAGTGCGGCTGTCCGAATCCCGGGGTTCCCGGGCTCGCGTATTCGGTGTTGTTGAACAGCGAATAGCCCTGCGCGCACCAGTCGCGCACTTCCGAGCAATTGCCGATCGCACTGCTGTCCTGGTATTCGGCGCCGACGATGAAATGACCGCGCCCCTCGGCGAAGCTCGTGCCGTAGGCCGCCGCGGCGTGCCAGTCGTCGCCGTCGCCGTGCGTGGTCGCGCTGAAATCGGCCTGGGCCTTGAGGCCCTCAAGGCTCTTGTCGAGGATCACGTTGACGACCCCGGCGATGGCGTCGGAGCCGTAAACGGCGGAGGCGCCGCCGGTGACGGTCTCGGTCCGGCCGACAAGCATCGACGGCACCAAGGTGATGTCGACGCCGCCGCCGGCGGTGGTCGACACCACACGCCGAGTGTCGATCAGCGTCAACGTGCGGGTGCCGAAGAAGGGGTTGAGGCCACGCAGGTTGACGAGCTGCGCGCCGACGTTGAAGTTGCCGAGACCGACGTTGTTGGCCGAGAAGAAGTTCGAGTTTTGCGGCAGCTGCTTGACGACCTCGGCGACGTTGTTGAGGCCCAAGTCCTCGATGTCTTCCGCATCGAGCACGGTGACCGGGTTCGGCGTCTCGAACGTACTGCGCGTGACGCGCGAGCCGGTGACGATAATCTGGTTCTCGCTCGATGCGGCAGATGGAACCGACTGTTGTTGAGACTCGACTTGTGCTTCGGTCTCCTGTGCCGTGGCCGGGGCCGCCACAGAAAGGGCGGCGAACGACGCGGACAACATGAGCGAAGCACGCACGCCCATGCTCGGTGAGATGTAAGTCATAGCCCCCCCAATTTTTTTATCTTCGTCTCGTCGAATCGAGCTTCTTCGCGTTGAACCCGCCCGAAAAAGGGCCGGATGGAAGCATGGCTTCCATCCGGCAAAGCAACCGCGGGAAGTGTCGTGCGGTTAACCCTCGAATGCCTTTGCCAACGTAGTGATCTGAAAGTGGCTGCGCTTGGACAACGCCGCACAAATATTGACTTGGAGCGCCGCCGGGACGTTCACGACTTCGGCTTCCGTTGATGATGCCGCTGCCATCGTTGCCCGTTTAAGACCGCGTGCGGCTTCCGGCTCGGCATCGTGATCGAAGACGACGAAGTCATGCTCGAAACCTATGGCGCGCTGCTCTCATCGACATCGGCCACCTCAACTTTCATGACGGCCGACGTCCTGGTGCGGCAGCGGCCACGCATGATTAAACGTCCGGTTGAGGGCATGCTTGGACAATGACGTACGTATCTTGACCTGAAGCGCAGGCGCTGCGCGCACGAATGGACGGTTAGACGAGGTCGGGATAACCAAAGCCGTCCGCCAGCTATCGCCCCATCGCCGCCTTTGGCCCTATGCCAGCATTCCGCCAATAGCTGTCCGAAAGCAGGCTGGCGCAACCGCCCCCCGCCCGATCGTCTCAGGCGTTGACATCCGCATAGTGACGGGGCGGCGGCAATCCCTCCATCTTCACCGACAGCAGCGGCCGGAAGCTTGGCCGGCTTTTCATCACGCGGTACCAGCCGCGCGCGCCGTCGTGCCCCTTCCAGTCGATCCCTTCGAGATATTCGGCGACGGAAATCTGAGCGGAGGCGGCAAAATCGGCGAGGCTCAGCTGAGCTCCGGCCAGCCAGCGGCGATTGTCGATCAGCCAGTCGATATAGTCGAGATGCTCATGCGCCAGCCGCATCGCCGCGCGCAGGATGCCGGAATCCGGCGATTGCCTTGTGATCAGCCGCTTCTTCATCCGCTCATGCAGCAGCGGGTAAGTGACATCGGTGAAGAAATTTTCGTCGAACAGGGCCACCAGGCGGCGGATTTCCGCACGCTGGGCGGCGGTTCCCAGGATCAGCGGACTCGCCTCCACCGTCTCTTCCAGATATTCGCAGATCGCCTTGCTGTCGATCAGCACCAGTCCCTTGTCCCGCTCGCGCAGCACCGGGGTACGCCCGGCCGGGTTCAGGGCGAAGAAGGCGTCGGTCCCCTCCCACGGGTTCTCCCGGACCAGCTCGTAACTCATGCCCTTCTCGCTCATCGCAAGCTGCACCTTGCGGCTGAAGGGACAAAGGGGGAATTGGTAGAGCTGCCACATGTTTTCAACGCACTATTGCCGCAAGCGGCGCGCGCCGTCCATGGGCAAGAGTCTTTCGGGGTTAGATGTACCGCTTCCCCGCGCAGGCGGGGATCCAGAGTCTTCGAGCGAGTATCTGCCGTTCTGGGCCCCCGCCTGCGCGGGGGCGCCACGGGTTCTTAATACAAGTGGCTCAACCTAAACCGGAGAACCTCCAGGATGTATCGCGATACAGTCCTCTCCCCTTGCGGGAGAGGGAACTGATGAAACTTATCGACCCGCCCTAAAGCCCCGAAGCATCGAGCGCGACCATGCAGGCCGGCATGATCTCCTCGACCATGCCCCCTGAGCGCACTTCCCCGACCTCGCGGTCGAGCACGACGCGCAGTTCGTCCCGGTCCAGCCCGGTCTCGTCCATCAGGCGCGCCATGGTACGCACGAAATATTCGCGGCCGCGTTCCTCCATCGGGGGGTAGGCGCTCCCTGCCTCCTCTCCCGCCACCTGCATGTCCGCGACCAGCGCGAAGGCGATCGAACAGCGCATCGCCATCGTCTGTTCGAGATCGAGTTCCGGTTCGGCAACCGGCGCTGCCTGGGGCACCGGAGGCGGTGCGTCCTGTGCGAAGGCGGGGACTGCCAGGGCGGCGAGCGCTGGGGCGATGAGGATAGAAGTGGCTTTCATGGATGTGCGCGGTAGCGGGGAAGAGATTAACCGCGCCCTACCCGATCTCGCGCGCCTTGCGGCGGGTCTCGGCGAAACTCTCCTGGCGCATCTTCTCGAAGGCGACGCGCCGGTCGAACCCGGGATCCTCCGGATAGTCGCGATAATCCGCGAGGATCTCGTCGAACAATTCGCGCAGCTCTTCCTTGTGATCGGGGTGAGTGAAAATATTCGCCCGGTTCTCGCGAATGCCGCCCAGGATACGCTCGCCGATAATGTCGGGCTCCATGCCGAATTCGTGCACCCCTGCAAGGCGCGCAACCGCTTCCTTGTCCACGGGCCTGGCGCCGCCCTTGAGACTGTCGGGCCGCACATCGTCGCTGGCATAAATCACACTCTTCACCAGCCCCGGATGGACCACGGAAACGCCGATGCCATACTGGTACATCGAATGGCGCAGCGAATAGGAAAGGCCGCGTACCGCGAATTTCGCCGTGTTGTAGATGCCCGGCGCACCGCCCGCGATGAAGCTGGCCATGCTGGCGGTGTTGGTGATGTGCCCGCCCTTCACTTCGCCCGAGAGCGCGCGCTCCTTCATCCGGGGTGCGAATGTCTGCACGCCGTTGATTACGCCGTGAAGATTTACGCCCAGCACCCAGTCCCAGTCGTCGTAGGTCGAATCTTCGATCGTCTGGAACAGGTTGATCCCGGCATTGTTGAACAGCAGGCTGACCGGGCCGAACTCGGCCTCTACCTTATCGGCCGCTGCCTTGAAGCCCTCGCGATCCATGACGTTGAGCCGGACGCCCATCACTTCCCGATTGTCGAGGCTCGCCAGCGTCCGGTCGATCGCATCCTGGCGGATATCGGCGATCGCGACCTTGCACCCTTCGGTGAGGAGGTTGCGGACGATCCCGAGGCCGACGCCATTGGCGCCGCCGGTAACAAAGGCCGTGCGGCCTGCGAAATCCTGCATCTGCCTTGTGCTCCCCGCGCTCAGCCGCGCGCCGCCTCGGCCGCCTGGTCCATCGCCCGCACGGGGTTCTCCTTGCCCGTATGGCGGCCATCGAGAAACTCGTTGTAGATCTTGCGCCGCTTGAACAGCCAGCGGCCCTTTACCCGCACCAACTCGTCTTCGTATGTGCCGTAGGTGCCGAGCTTAGGCTGGCCTTCCGGCCCGTCATTGGCCATTTCGAACCAGGATCCGATATGCCAGGCGCGGCCGCCCTCCACCCGGATCGAGCTGTGGCACAGCACATGGCGCAGCACCGCTGGATTGCCTTGGAAGTCGACGAACATCGTCGCGACCTTCTCCTTGAAGGCCTTGGCCTCCGCGCGGATATTCTCGCGCCCCTGCGTGGTGCCGCCGGCATAATCGAGCACGCCGTCCTCGGTGAAGGTCTCGGCATATGTGTCGTAATCGTTCCAGTCCATGGCGAAGAGGTAGCGCGCCATGAGGTCTTCGATCTCGGCCCGGTCCTGGGCGTAAGTTTGGGAATAGCCGGTCATTCGCCCTGCTCCCCAAGCCATGCCTCGGCCAGCGCGTCCATGTCGCCGACCGGGTTGCCGGGGCCCGAATGGCGGCCCTCGATGAACTCGTTGAGAATGCGGCGCTTGGTGAACAGCCAGCGTCCGTCCTGCTTCACCAGCTCGTCTTCATAGATGCCGAACGTGCCCATCTTGAGCGTGCCTTCCGGCCCGTCATTGGCCATTTCGAACCACAGGCTGCGGCTCCAGGCGCGGTCTCCCTCCACCCGGATCGCGGCATGGGCGAGGACGTGGCGGAGAGTGGCGGGGCTGCCATCCGCCGCCTTGTAGAATTCGCCGATCCGTTCCTTGAACTGGCGCGCCATCGCCTCGATGTTATCGCGCCCCCGGGTCGCGCCGCTGGCGAATTCGAGCTCGCCATCCTCGGTAAAGGTGGCGCCGTAGGCTTCGAAATCGTTGTAATCCATCGCGAAGAGATAGCGCGCCATCAGGTCTTCAATCTCGGCCCGGTCCTGCGCGTAATTGTCGGAATATTCGATGCTCTGCGCACTGGCCACGGCAGGCGCTGCGGCGGCCAGTGACAATGCGGCAAATGCTGGCAGGACATGCCCTGCAAACGGCTTCAACATAAAAAGCTCTCCCTCCGGCGTTCGGCGACGCCACAATTCGCGACAATTTTTCGCTTCGTTCCCCTCTATTCGCCACTTACAAATCACGGCAAGCGGATTCATAAGGATCGCGGAGCCGTCCGGTCGACAGGGAGGAAACAAATGGCAATCGCGCCGACTGGACCCAGCCAGAGCCCGGCATCCGGCCATGAAGACGCGTCAGGCCAGCCCTGGCCTTCGGAGCGTTCGGGGTTCTTCGCGCTGTTTTGCATCATATTCGCAACCTTCCTGACCTTCTTCGACCAGACCGTATTCGCCATGCTGGCGGAGAAGATGAAAGCGAGCTTCCGCCTGTCGGACAGCGCATTGGGCTTCGTGCTCGGCCCCGCCAGTATTGTCGCCTTCGTCTTTGTCGGCATTCCGCTCGCCCGCCTGGTAGATATCTATCCCCGTAAATACGTGCTGTCGGGAGGGATAGCGGTCCTGGGCGCGATAACCGCACTCGGCGGCCTAGCGCAGAACTTCGGGCAACTTATCGGCTCGCGCCTCTTCGTGGGCGCGGGCAGCGCGGCAAACGGTCCGGGCTCCTACTCGATACTCGCCGACTTCTTCCGACCGATGCGTATCCCATTGGTCTTTGCCTTGCTGCAGCTTGGCTACGTCCTCGGCAGCTCGGTCGGCACCTTTGGCGGCGGGCAACTGATCGCCTGGACGAACACCTGGCCGGAGACGAGCAGCTTTCTCGGCCTCACCATCTTCAGCTGGCAATGGATCCTGATCATCATCGGCCTTCCCGGCTTGCTGGCGGCGGCGCTGTTCCTGTTCGTCAAGGAACCGCCGCGCCGTACCCCGCCAGACGTGCCGCCGCTGGTGCCGCCAGACGCCCCGCTCCTCCGCAAGGCAGTGGCGTTTACGGGCTTCGATGCGCTCAAGGCCATCAATATGCGCGGCGCGACCTATTGGCCGCTTTTCGCTGCCCTCGCCCTTTCGGCGATCGAGAGTCAGGGCCTGCCTGCCTGGCGCGTGCCCTTCATCATGCGGACCTACGGCTGGACGGAAGCACAGATCGGTAATCTGCTGAGCATCATGATTCTCGTCGCCAGCCTGACGGGCATCCTGCTGGGCGGAATCTTCGTGAGCTGGATGAACCGCCGCTACAAAGACGGAAATATTCGCGCCACCGCGATCATATTCTCCTGCACCACCGTCTTCGCTATCGCCGCGCCGCTGATGCCCTCGGCGGAACTGGCGCTGGGCTGCATGGCGCTGACCAGCTTGTTCGGCCTGGCAGGCGCGCCTGCGCAGAACGCAGCTATCCAGCGCATCGCCCCGAATGAGATGCGCGGGCAAGTGACCGCGCTCTATCTCTTCATGTTCACTTTTTTCGGTGCGATGGGCAGCTGGGTGATCGGCAATGTCAGCACCTTTGTCGTCGGCGATCCGGCGAAGCTGTGGCAGGCGCTACTGATCGTGGCCGCAGTGTTCATGCCAACGGCCACCTTCTTCATGTGGCGCGCCATTCGGCCCTATCGCGAGGAAGTGGAACGGCTGGAAGCATTGGGAAGATAGAGCCCGTTGACTCTGCCCGGGCGCCGCCCCAATTGTATGCACAACATACAAAATGGGAGAGTCGCGAATGTCCGATACCGATCTGGCCGCGCTTGCCGCCAAGGTGGATGAGCTCGAAAAGCGCCTGACCGTCCGCGAGGACGAGCTGGACGTAAAGAAGCTGCAATATCTCTACGGCTATCTGATCGACAAATGCATGTACGATCAGGTGGTCGAACTGTTCACCGATGATGGCGAGGTCCGCTTCTTCGGCGGCGTGTGGAAGGGCAAGGAAGGCGTCCGCCGCCTCTATGTCGATCGCTTCCGCAAGCGCTTCACACACGACAATAACGGCCCGATCGACGGCTTCCTGCTCGATCATCCGCAAATCCAGACGATTATCGACATCGACTCTGACGGCAAGACTGCGCGGCTGCGCGGCCGATCCACCATGCAGGCCGGGCGCCATGTCGCCTACCAAGGCGACGAGCCTCATATGAAGGCTCGCCAATGGTGGGAAGGCGGCTTGTATGAGAACGTCTATAAGAAGGGCGATGACGGCAAGTGGCGCATCCATGTGCTGAACTACTTCCCGCACTGGCATGCCGATTTCGAGAAAGGCTGGGCCTATACCGATCCGGAATACACACCCTTCATCCGTACGACCTATCCCGAAGACCCGGCCGGCCCCGACGCGCTTATCGAGGATCACTGGCTGTGGCCGACGCACAAGCTGCTTCCTTTCCATATGAAGCATCCTATCACGGGCGAAGAAATGGCTGCCCAGCGCTGGGAAGGCGACGCAAAACGCGACGCGGAACGGGCAAAGGCGAAGGGCTGAAGACACTTACTCCTCCTCCTCCAACCGGGGAGAGGAAAATGGAGAGAAAATGACCCAATACCCCACGCTCCACATGATTATCGACGGCGAGAAAGTCTCCGGCGGCGGCCGCCGGACCTTCGATGTCGTCAATCCCGTAACCGGCGAAACGCTGGCCGAACTGCCGCTGGCCGAAACCGCGGATCTCGATCGGGCGCTGGAAGTTGCAAAGAAGGGCTTTGCCATTTGGCGCAAATCGGCTCCGCAACAGCGCGCCGCCGTGCTGCAAGGCGCCGCGCGGCTTATGGCCGAGCGCCAGGAGGAACTCGCGCGCATCGCCACGATGGAGCAAGGCAAGCCGCTCGCCGAAAGCCGCATCGAAGTGATGATGAATGTCGGCCTGTTCAATTTCTATGCCGGCGAATGCTTCCGCCTCTATGGCCGTGAACTCGTGCGTCCCTCGGGGATGCGCTCCACGGTGCGGTGGGAACCGGTCGGCCCGGTGGCGGCCTTCGCCCCGTGGAATTTTCCACTCGGCAATCCGGGCCGCAAACTGGGCGCGCCGATCGCCGCGGGCTGCTCGGTGATTCTGAAGAGCGCCGAAGAAACTCCGGCCAGCGCACTGGGCGTGCTGCAATGCCTGCTCGATGCAGGCCTCCCGAAGGAGGTCGCGCAGGCCGTGTTCGGCGTGCCCGACGAGGTCAGCCGACACCTGCTCGCCTCACCGATAATCCGCAAGCTCAGCTTCACCGGCTCGACAGTGGTCGGTAAACACCTCGCCAAGCTCGCCGCGGAAGACATGAAGCGCACGACGATGGAACTGGGCGGCCATGGCCCGGTGCTGGT
>DASWIR010000230.1:0-4008 GCA_036397575.1 Alteraurantiacibacter sp.
TCCATGTATCTGAAGTGTTAACAAAATTTGAAACAGCAAAGCACTTTTTGTGCAACGCACAAATTGCGAGCCTCTCACAGGCCCACTGGACATAGGGCGAGGCGCCGTCCTATCGGCCCTCCATGGACGCCGAGCATCTTCCCGATTCCATCCTCATCGTCGATTTCGGCAGCCAGGTGACCCAGCTGATCGCGCGCCGCGTGCGCGAGGCCGGGGTCTATTCCGAGATCGCGCCGTTCTCGGTGGCCCAGGAGGCATTCGAACGTCTCAAGCCGAAAGGCATCATCCTTTCCGGCTCGCCCGCCGGCGTGCCCGACGAAGGATCGCCCCGCGCGCCGCAGGTGCTGTTCGACTCCGGCCTCCCCATCCTCGGCATCTGCTACGGCCAGCAAGTGATGAGCCACCAGCTGGGCGGCGAAGTTCGCCCCGGCCACGAGACGGGGGAAGGCGGCGAGTTCGGACGCGCCTATCTCACTGTGACCAGGCAATGCGCATTGTTCGACGGGTTGTGGCAGGTGGGCGAGCGGCACCAGGTGTGGATGAGCCACAGCGACAAGGTGACCCGCTTCGCCCCTGGCTTCGAGATCGTCGCCACCAGCGACGGCGCGCCTTTCGCGGTGATCGCCGACGAAGCCCGCAAATATTACGGTACCCAGTTTCACCCAGAAGTCGTGCACACGCCCGACGGCGCGAAGCTGCTCGCCAACTTCGTGCGCCATGTTTGCGGTCTCGCGGGCGATTGGACGATGGCGGAATTCCGCAAGACCAAGATCGAGGAAATCCGCGCGCAGGTCGGCAGCGGGAAGGTTATCTGTGGCCTCTCGGGCGGAGTCGACAGCGCGGTCGCTGCGGTGCTGATTCACGAGGCGATCGGCGAGCAGCTGACCTGCGTGTTCGTCGATCACGGGCTGATGCGGATGAATGAGGCGGAGCAGGTCGTCACGCTGTTCCGCGACCACTATAACATCCCGCTCGTCCATGTGGACGCAGAGGAGATGTTCCTGACCGGCCTCGCGGGGGAAACCGACCCGGAGAAGAAGCGCAAGTTCATCGGCAAGGCTTTCATCGATCTGTTCGAGGCCGAAGCGAAAAAGATCGGCGGCGCCGATTTCCTGGCCCAGGGTACGCTCTATCCCGACGTGATCGAAAGTGTCAGCTTCACTGGCGGGCCATCGGTGACGATCAAGAGCCACCACAATGTCGGCGGCTTGCCCGAGCGGATGAACATGAAGCTGGTCGAGCCGCTTCGCGAGCTGTTCAAAGACGAGGTACGCGAACTGGGCCGCGAGCTCGGCCTGCCGGAGATTTTCGTGGGTCGTCATCCCTTCCCCGGCCCCGGCCTCGCGATCCGCATCCCTGGCGAAGTGACCAAGGAGCGCTGCGATATCCTGAGGAAGGCCGATGCGATCTATCTCGAGGAAATCCGCAATGCTGGCCTGTATGACGCGATTTGGCAGGCCTTCGCCGTGCTTCTGCCGGTCAAGACCGTCGGGGTGATGGGCGACTACCGCACTTACGACAGCGTATGCGGCTTGCGCGCGGTCACCTCGACCGACGGCATGACCGCCGATATCTATCCCTTCGATGCGGCGTTCCTCAGCCGCGTCGCCACGCGCATCGTCAACGAGGTGCAGGGGATCAACCGCGTGGTCTACGACTATACCAGCAAGCCGCCAGGCACGATCGAGTGGGAGTGACTTGCGGCCAATTCACTCGGCCAGCAATAGCGAGCCACGAAGCTCGATCGGTTTAGCTGGATCGCTTCATCCCTCGCACCCCTCCCACTAACAGCAGCGCCGCCGGGACCACCAGCACGAGCAGGCAGTAAAAGGCCAGCAGGCTCGGCACCATGAAGTAGTAGAATGCCGCCGCGCCCAGCAGCGGCACGAGCGCTGCGGCGAATTGCACCGGTGAAATTGCGCCGAGTGGAACCGAATAGGTCCGTTCGTAGCTCGCACCTTCCGCATCGCTCTCGCCCATTGCCAGGGCGCGGACCCGCATCGCGCCGCGATAATGGTCGAGATATGCCAGCATTAGCAGCACGTTGAACGCGAGCGCGGCCAGCGCCAGCACGGCGGGTACCGGGTCCCGTTCGAGCAGGACAGCCCAGTATGCCGCGCCGACGACCACCGGTAGCGCCATGCAGAGGGCAAAAGGCACCAACAGTCCCGCCAGGACCAGCGCTCCAGCCGCCAACAATATGCCCATCGCGATATCGAACAGCCCGCTATGCGCGAGCGCACCGATCAATTGGATGCCGAGCGGTTCGCTTCCCTCGGGCACCGGCCAGATCAGCAGGAGGAAATGATTGATTCCGGCGCCCAGTAGCCATGCGCCGAAGAGGACCCGCATTGCCGGGAGCAGATGCTTCATGCCGCGCCTCCCGCCGTGCCCGGCATTCGCGGCTGTACCGTCCGGGCGAACATCGGCTGGTAGCTTCTCCAATAGACGAGGATAAGCAGCATATTGCAGCCCAGCACTGCCCAGCCATAGGGCGCGGACGGGCTGCCCCAGCCTTGCAGCGGCACATCCCAATACCACACGTTGAAGGAGATCGGCAGCATCGCCAGCAGCGCGAGCGGCACTCGCCAGCCGAACAAGATGCACAGCCCTGCGACCAGTTCCACCGCCTTCACTAGGTCGAACAGCCCGCTGTCGATCAGCGCTGTGATCACCTCGGTGCTCAATGGCTGATTGCCCATAGGCTGCGGAAACAGCGGGTAGAAATGGTTGAGCCCGGCCGGGACCAGCCACGCCGCATAGATCAGGCGCACGAACCATACCGCGTAGCGCATCGAGGCATCTCCCCATGTGCGGTGCCGCTGCGTGGCGGCTCGCTCCACGGGAAGCGAGACTAGGCCGCGCGCGGGCAAAGTAAATGGTCGCGCTTGGGACTTTACAGGGCGACGAACTTCCCTGCCGCGCGATCTTTCCTCACCTTGAGGCCGTCGAACACCTGCCCGCTCATCGCGATATAGACGCCCGCTGGCGCGGTCTGCGCTGCGGCGAAGGCCATGCCGAGATTGAAGCTGGCATCGCTCTCAGCAAAGCGCGCCGGGGCCAGCGCACCGGTGAGCACGATGGTCTTGCCTTCGATACCTGCGAGTGCTTTCGCGGTTTCGGCCATCGTGTCGGTGCCGTGAGTGACGACGATGCAGCTTTCCGGAGCCGTGCGCGCCGTATCGGCGATCAGCGCGCGGTCCTCATCGGTCAGTTCGAGGCTGTCCTTGCGCATCAGTTCGACGATTCGGTGCGGCAGCGTGACCCGCCCTTCCTTCAGCAGCTCGCCGATCGCGCTGTCGGTGATCTGGTATTCGCTGAGCTGGTCGAAATAGTTCTTGTCGATCGTGCCGCCGGTGGTGAGCACGAGGATGGGCTGCGCTGCCATGACGCTACTCATACTCCACCTTGCCCGTATCGGCAGATCGTGGATGCGCCTTGCGCTGCTCATGCGCGCCGCCGCCATGCTTGCCGAGCGACCAGCCGACATCCTTGAGGTTCGCCTCGGCCCAGTCGACCGATTCCCGGTCGGTCACCGTGGCGATCGAATTGTTCCACCTGTTGTACCAGCCCGAAAGGCTGATCACGGCAAGCATCTCCACTATCTGCCGGTTGGAATAGTGCCTGCGCAATTCGGCGAAATGCTCCGGTCCGACGGTGTTGGGCACGCTCGCCGCGTCGCAGGCGAGGCGCAGGGCGGCCTTCTCGGCCTCGTCGAACAGCTCTGAATGCTCGAAGCTCCAGATGTCGCGGATTCGCTGCGCGTCGACGCCGAGGAGAGACAGCGAGAAGCCGCCATGCGCCTGGCAATGCCGACAGCCCGCGGCGAGGCTCGCCATGGTGAAAATCTCGGCGCGCAATTGCTGTGAAATATTGCCCGGCTTCGTCATCACCAGCTCGGCCAGCGGGATGAAGGCCTCCTTCAGTTCGGGCCACTCGAAAAATTCCAGCTGCTGCCGGTCCTCATATTGCGCGTCAGCCAACACTGCTCTCCTCGTCTCGGGGCCA
>DASWIR010000231.1:0-9115 GCA_036397575.1 Alteraurantiacibacter sp.
TGCCCGGCATAGGCAAGTTGCCGCCCGGAACTCGCTGCGCGCTTGCCCGGCCCGGCCCGGACGTGCAGGGAAGGGCCATGGCAGCCGACTGGCAAGGAGCACTGGCGCGCGCAGAGGCGCATTCGCCGTTCCTCGCGCGCCTGCTGCCCCGCTTTCCCGACATAGGCGAATTGCTTGCGGCGGGAAAAGGCGAAGAAGCGCTGCGAGCCGCACGGCGGGCGGGCGAAGGCGCGCCCGACGTCCCGGCAGCATTGCGCCGCGAACGTTCGGCCCTCGCACTAACCCTGGCGATCGGCGACCTTGCCGGCGCTTTCCCGCTCGATATCGTCATGAGCGAATTGTCGGCACTGGCCGACCGGGCCTGCGAGGAGGCCATCGCCCATGCGATCCGCAGCCGCATCGAAGATGCCGAGCCGGCGGGCATGATCCTGCTCGCGCTCGGCAAGCATGGTGCGCGCGAGCTCAATTACAGCTCCGACATCGATCCGATCCTGCTTTACGATCCGGCGACACTACCGTGCAGGGTGCGCGACGATCCGGCCGATGCGGCACAGCGCTACGCGCGCATGATGGTCGAGACGCTCTCGGCGCAAACCGAAGAAGGCTATGTTTTTCGTGTCGATCTGCGCCTTCGCCCGGCCTCCGAAGTCAGCCCGCTGGCGATCCCGCTCGACGCTGCCATTACCCATTACGAATCCAGTGCCCTGACCTGGGAACGCGCCGCGTTCATCCGCGCACGCGCAGCGGCGGGCGACATCGCCGCGGGCGAGGATTTCCTCGATACGATCTCCCCCTTCGTGTGGCGGCGCAGTCTCGATTTCGGCGCGATCGAGGAAATCCGCAAGCTGACGCTCAGGATCCGCGAGAACCATTCCGGGCCGCGCGTGCCGGGCCCCGGCTATGACGTGAAGCGCGGACGCGGAGGCATTCGCGAGGCGGAATTCTTCGCCCAGACGCATCAGCTGACCCATGGGGGGAGGCATTCCGGACTCAGGCTGCGCGGCACGCGCGCCGCACTCGATGCGCTGGCCGGCGCGGGGATAATCGGTGCCGGCACGGCGCGCGAGATCGGCGAGGCCTACGACTTGCTGCGCAGCGCCGAACACCGGCTGCAAATGGTCGCCGACCGGCAAACGCATTCGCTGCCGCAGGACGAGGCCGGGCTGGAGAATGTAGCGCGGCTCTCGGGATTCGAAGATGCGGCGAGCTGGATCGCCCATATCGCCTCCGCCAGCGAGACCATCGCGCGCCATTATGACGAGCTGCTCGATCGGCACGGCAATGGCGCGGACACGGTGCCGCTCCCTGCGCGGCTCGAGCAGTTCGAACCAGCCGAGCGCAAGGCGATCGAAGCGCGGCTCGAAGGCTGGCGCAGCGGCAAGGTCCGCGCATTGCGCAGCGAGGCGGCGCGCGACGCCTTCGACGCCATGCTGCCCGCGCTCATCGATGCACTGGCCAAGGCAACCGATCCGATGCGGGCGCTGGCCCGCTGGGAGAGCCTGATCGCCGGGCTCCCGAGCGCAGTGAACATGTTCCGCTTGCTGGAGGCCAGGCCCGGCCTGTTCGACCAGCTGCTGCGCATCCTCACTCTCGCACCGCCGCTCGCCGACGAGCTGGCGCGGCGCCCCGAACTGCTCGACGCGCTGATAGATGCGAGCGTGCTCGAGCTGCCCGGCGACCTTGCCGCCCTGGCCGCGCGGATGGAGCCGCAATCGGAAGATGCGGATTACGAGACGCGGCTCGACATGGTTCGGCAAGTGGTGGGCGATACGCGCTTCGCGCTGGGCGTGCAGCTGATCGATGCGGCGCAGGATCCGCTGGAAGTGGGCGCGGCCCTGTGCCGCGTTGCGCAAGCGGCGCTCGTCGCTTGCGCCGACGCGGCAACGCACGAATTCGAACAAGCCCATGGACGGATACCGGATGGCGGGCTCGCCGTGCTCGGCCTGGGGCGGCTGGGCGGCGGAATGCTTACCCACGCCTCCGACCTCGATCTCGTCTATGTTTTTAAAGGCGATCTCGGCGCAGAATCCGGCGGCTCGCGGCCGCTCTCCGCCACACATTATTTCAATCGCCTTGCTCAGAGGCTGACCGGCGCGCTAAGCGTGCCGACCGCGCAGGGCGCGCTCTACGAAGTCGATACGCGGCTGCGGCCGCAGGGAAATCAGGGACCGCTCGCAGTCAGCATCGATAGCTTCGAGCGCTACCAGAAAGAAGAAGCCTGGACCTGGGAACATATGGCCCTGTGCCGGGCGCGTGTGCTGACAGGGCCGATCGAGGCCCGCGCCGAGCTGGAACAGATAATCGGCGAAGTGCTGCGGCGCGAGCGCGATCCGGCGCGGCTCAAGGCCGATGTGCTCAAGATGCGTTCCGAAATGCTGGCGCACAAAGTGCCTGCGGGACCGCTCGATGCCAAGCTGCTCCGTGGCGGGCTGGTCGATCTCGAATTCGTGGTCCATTTCCTGCAATTGGGCGAACGTACGGGCTTCCATGCCGGGCTCGGCGAGGCGATAGCGGCGCTCGCCGGGGAAGGCCTGCTGGAAAAGCATATGGTTTCCGCGCATGATCTCATGACCCGCATCCTGATCGCCGCCCGTCTGCTCGCACCCGACGGGCAAGTGCCGCCGGCCCCTGCGGACGAAGCGCTGGCCCGCACCTGCGGCCACGAAGATCCGGACGCGCTGTTGCAAGCTTTCGGCCAGGCCCGCAAAGCGGTGGCGGCCGCGTGGGCAGACAATTTCGAAGAAACACTGGAGATCGATAGATGAGCACCCGCCCCGACATCGGCGACAAGATGCCCGACATTGCCATGGCCGGCCCCGATGGCGGCACGATCAAGCCCTCGGATTACCGAGGACGGAAGCTGGTGATCTTCTTCTATCCGAAGGACGACACGCCCGGCTGCACGACCGAGAACAAGGACTTCACCGCTCTGGCCGGGAAGTTCGAGAAGGCGGGGGCAGCCCTGCTCGGCGTCAGCAAGGATTCGCCCGAAAAACATGCCAAATTCACTGCCAAGCACGGCCTCGAGGTCCGGCTGGCCTCCGACCCCACCGAAAACGGCCTTGCCGATGCGCTGGGGATCTGGGGCGAGAAGAGCATGTATGGCCGCAAATATATGGGAATGGAACGCACGACCTACCTCGTCGCCGAGGACGGTACGATTGACCAGGTCTGGCGTAAGGTGAAGGTCAAGGGCCATGCCGAAGCCGTGCTTGAGGCAGCGAAGCAGGCCTGATTCGGGATGCGTCAAGCGATTCGCTGCAGCGCCAGCCGAAGCGAATACGGGCGGCGATGAGCCGAATTCCGCACCATTGACCAAACGCGCGGAAATTCGCGGTTTTTCCGGAATTGCCATCCCGTTCCAACGACTCAACGCATGGGTCAAGCGCTTCATCGTACCGGAGGACGGATTTTGTTGCCTCGTTAATTTTCTCCAGCAATCTTCACCCTCGCAAAGAGACGCGGGGGGGATCCAGCAAGTCTCTGCATGAATTACGTCTGGCCTTCGGGCCGGGAGAATGCGGGTCTGGCCCGGGATCGGCCGGGATCGGCATTGCAGGAAGTTTGGACGGGATATCGATTTAATGAATATTGTACGGCAATTCGGCAAAGCTGCAGGCCTTTCGGCGGCGGCGTTCTTTGCGATGGCGGCCAGCCCGGCCCTCGCAAATGGCGCGTCGGCGGCAACGCAGGCGACCGGCGTGATCGATATTGCCAAAACCAGCGATGCCCCGCTGATCCGCAATGACGAGGAATTCAGCCGGCTCTTCGCCAGCTGGCAAGCAGATGCCGACGAGAAAACCGGCATCGCAGGCGTTTCGGTACCTTCGCGCATGCCGCTCGAGAATATGGTGCTCACCAGTTCCTACGGCATGCGGAACCACCCGGTCCTCGGTAAGCGCCGCAAGCATAATGGCGTGGACCTGGCCGCGCCGCGCGGCACGCCGGTCTATGCCACTGCCGATGGCAAGATCGAAATGGCTCAGCGTTACAGCAGCTACGGCAATTACGTGCAGATCGCCCATGGCGGCGAGTACGAGACCCGCTATGCCCACCTGTCGAGCTACACTGTCGCAGAAGGCGACATGGTGCACAAAGGCGAGCTGATCGGTTATGTCGGTTCGACCGGCCGCTCCACCGGTCCGCATCTGCATTACGAAGTGCGCCTGGAAGGCGCCCCGGTGGATCCGCGGCCCTATATGTCCGGCACGCAGCTCGCCGTTCACGAGAATGCAAACGCGCAAGGCGGCCCGGAAGAGGAATAGCCCTCCTTCAGGATCGGACGAAACCGGGCGGGGCTTTCCCCGCCCTTTTCATTTTCAGCCTGCTTGGCGGCCAGCAGTGGCGGCCAGGAGGCGGGTGGCAATCTCGCGCACTTCCGCCCCCATATCCTCACGCTCCAGCGCCAGCGCCAGAGTTGCTTCGATGAAACCGGTCTTGTTGCCGCAATCGAAGCGGCGTCCGGCAAAGGTCACTGCATGGAAAGGCTGGTTACCGATCATCATGGCCATGGCGTCGGTAAGCTGGATCTCCCCGCCCGCGCCCTTCTCCTGGTTTTCCAGCGTGCGCATCACTTCGGCCTGGAGAATGTAGCGGCCTGAAATAATCTTGTTCGAGGGCGCCTTTTCGATCGGCGGCTTCTCGACCAGCCCGCGCACTTCGGTGAGCGCCCCGCGTTCCTCGCCCGGGTCGATCACGCCGTAGCTTGAGACTTCCTCTCGCGGGACTTCGAGAACGCTGATCAGGTTCCCGCCCACTTCCTCGTATGCTTCGACCATCTGCGCCATGCACCCCGGCTCGCCGATCATCAGTTCGTCGGGCAGTATGATCGCGAAGGGCTCGTCGCCGACGATGGCGCGCGCGCACCAGATCGCATGACCCAGCCCCAGCGGGACCTGCTGCCGCACGGTGATGATATCGCCGGGCGTGAAACGCGTGGGTTCGAGAATGTCGAGGCTCTTGCCCCGCTCGCTCATGATCGCCTCAAGCTCGTAGGCGACGTCGAAATGCTCGACGATCGCGGTCTTGCCGCGCCCGGTGACGAAGATCATCTGCTCGATCCCCGCCTCGCGCGCCTCGTCCACCGCATACTGGATCAGCGGCCGATCGACGATCGGCAGCAATTCCTTCGGGATCGCCTTGGTCGCCGGAAGGAACCTCGTGCCGAGGCCCGCTACGGGAAACACTGCTTTGCGGATCGGTTTACGCTTGCTCATGACCAGCGGGATAGGGGGGCGTGCGACGCGCGGCAACTGCCTGATTGGCCCTGCATGTTGTGCGGGTCGGGATTCACGCTAAATGCCTGTCCATGGACAAGATCATTATCCGCGGCGGCAACCGCCTTTCGGGCACGATTCCGGTTTCCGGCGCAAAGAACGCGGCGCTCACCCTCATCCCTTGCGCGCTGCTGACCGAAGATCCGCTAACGCTCAGAAACCTGCCGCGCCTCGCCGACATCGACAGCTTCCAGCACCTGATGACGCAGTTTGGCGTCTCGGTGAGTATTCCCGGAAGGCGTCCCGAAGATTTCGGCCGCGTGATTACGCTGGAGGCGGCGCGGCTGACCTCCACTACCGCGCCGTACGATCTGGTTCGCAAGATGCGCGCCTCGATCCTCGTGCTGGGGCCGATGCTCGCGCGCGCGGGCGAGGCGACCGTATCGCTGCCGGGCGGCTGCGCGATCGGCAACCGGCCGATCGACCTGCATCTGAAAGCGCTGGAAGCCTTCGGCGCGCATATCGAGCTGGCGCAGGGCTATGTCCGTGCCATCGCTCCCGACGGCGGGCTGCCGGGGGGTGAGTTCGATTTTCCGGTCGTGTCCGTCGGCGCGACCGAAAATGCGATCATGGCGGCCGTTCTCTCCAGCGGAACATGCCGTCTTTTCAATGCCGCGCGAGAGCCGGAAATCGTCGACCTGTGCAAGCTGCTCGTTGCGATGGGTGCCGAGATCGAAGGCATCGGCACCTCCGACATCGTCATTCACGGTGTGAAGCGGCTTTACGGCACGAGCTACAATGTCATGCCCGACCGGATCGAGGCCGGGTCCTATGCCTGCGCCGCTGCCATCACCGGCGGCGAGGTGCGGCTGGAAGGGGCACGGGCGGACGAGATGGCATCCACCCTCCATGCACTGAAGAATATCGGCATCCATGTGGAAAGCGACGCCAAGGGGGTCAGCGTTGCCGCCAATGGCATGCTGAAGGCCGTCGACCTTACCACCGCGCCCTTTCCGGGCCTCGCCACCGACATGCAGGCGCAATTGATGGCGCTGCTGTGCCGCGCGGATGGCGCCAGCGTGCTGACCGAGACGATCTTCGAAAACCGCTTCATGCATGTGCCCGAACTCAACCGCATGGGTGCCAATATCGAAACGTCGGGCCGCACTGCAATCGTGCGCGGAGTCGAAAAATTGAACGGCGCGGAAGTGATGGCAACGGACCTTCGCGCCTCGATGAGCCTCGTCATCGCCGGCCTCGCGGCCCAAGGCGAGACACAGGTCCACCGCCTGTACCATCTCGACCGCGGTTACGAACGGCTGGAAGAGAAGCTGTCCTTGCTCGGCGCGGATATCGAGCGGGTGGGCGAGTAGCACAGGCCGTTCAAGCTGTGCGGTTGCTCGCGGGCCAGATCATCGCGACGCTCGACAGCGCCAATAAGCCGGCGAAGAGCAGTACGCCTTCGATCGCTAACGCCTCGAACATTGCGCGGTTGCGTACAAAAGCGGGCAGTTCCAGCCATCCGGCGAGGCCCAGCGCAAGATAGTAGGTGATTCCGCCGCCAGCGAGCCGGGCCAGCAGCTGCCGTGTGCCCGCAAGAGCCGCGGCGAAAGCCGCACTCCACAACAGGCCTATCGCAACAAGAGCAATTCCGACACTCGCATCATTGGCGAATTGCGCAACGCCGTTTGCAAAACCCATAAGGGCGAGGAAAGCGCAGACAGTCAGTATCGCGCCGTGCGCGAGTCGCAGGGGCAGGTTCATGACGGCGGTCCTTTCTTCAATGGAGACGCGCAAGCAACCGAGGGCAAAATCCAGTGCGTCGTGCGGGGCAACGGCTTCGAGTTCCGCACGCATAGCCACAAACCATTCGCGACGGCGCGGAGGCGCCAGTACTTGGGCGACCGCATGGATGCGGACAGCGAGATGAAATCGGGCGGTCACGTGCGTGCTTCCCGGGAGTGCCTGGGCACTGTTCGGCCCTCTGCCTCGGCAAGCCGCGCTTCGGCAAGCGCTCGTCCGTCAGCGGTCAGGCGATAGAGATGGCGCGGCGGACGGCCCGGCTGCGGCGAATCCTCCCATCGGGCGTCAAGCAAACCGTCCTCGGCGAGCCTCATGAGCAAAGGGTAAAGCGTCCCCGATTTGAGCCCAGTCCTGTCGCACAAGCCATAGCCGTGCACCCAGTCCGGCAATTGCTCGAACAAAGCGGAAAACAGTGCCAGAGCCTGCGCGGAGCTATGTGGGCGACGGGGCATAACGCAATTAATCTACATATGTAGAGTTTCCTGTCAAGCGTGCTTGGTATTGGTCATGCCACCGGACCTTTCCCGCCCGCCAGACGTTGCGAAATGGAAAGGAGATGCTGATGCTGTTCAAACTTGCTGCGCTCGGCGCAATCGGATTTGCCGGGTTCAAGATTTACAAGAAGAACAAGGGAGGACACGCGGCCTTTGCCGGCGGCCAGCCGCAGGGAAGCCATACAGACGTTCGCGAGGCCGGGCCCCAGGCGATGGCCGATCCGCCCAAGCGCGAATGGACCAAAGTGGACGAAGATTCGGATGAAAGCTTCCCCGCCAGCGATCCGCCGGGAAACTACTGACAACCCGCGCATCGAAAGCGGGCGAAACCGGAAGCGGCTTCGTCCCCTCTTCGGTTAAAGGGGATTCGGACAATCGCACAATGCGGGGATGGGCCGTGGCCGCTTCCTCGCCATGATCGCCACCTGGGCGCTCGTCAAATACGGGCTGATGTATCTCAGCGCCTACGAATTGGACGATGTGTGGTTCAGCCAGACGCGGATGGCGCTGGCAAGGCCGGGCGGAACATCCGCCTGCAGCCTTTCGGCATCGATCCGCGCGACCAGCGCATTGACCGGCACGCCTTGGAGCGCAGCTGCCTCGCGCAGCATTTCCCAGAAGACCGGTTCGAGGCTGATCGATGTCTTATGCCCGGCAATCTCGACCGAGCGTTTGACCGGCGGGTGGTAAGGGATGGCCATCACATCGGGGTGTAAGCGCGGGGCGCGGGAGGAGATACGATTTTTTGGGGTGGTTCGCCGCCAGTGAGCGCCCTAGATCGACCGGACGAGGTGACGCGGGGAGCGAATGTCGGAAGGATATCAGACCCTCACCGAAAAGGAAAAGCAGACGCTGCGGCTGGTCGTCCGGGGCTATGATGCGAAATCGCTGGCTCGTCGCCTCGGAATTTCGGTCCATACCGTGAATGAGCGACTGCGCCATGCGCGGCGGAAGATGGAAGTCTCCAGCAGCCGCGAAGCGGCGCGCATGCTCCTCGACAAGGAAAGCAGCAGCCCCGATTTTCTTGCATACGAACAAATGGGGGAAGCCGAATCCACCCTCGGCGTGAGACATGAAGTGGCACCGGATGACGGTCTGAAGGCGACGAACCGCTTCGCCTGGATAATCGGAGGAATGCTGATCATGTCACTCATTCTTGCAACACTCGCTCTGTCTTCCGCCATGCAGGTCGCAGAGCCGACCGCGGGGAGCACACAAGTAACGGCGGCCGCCACAGAGGCCTCCGATGCGCCGGTCGATGTCGACATCGCGCAATCGGCGCGGCGATGGCTGACCCTCGTGGACGAAGGGCGCTGGGAAGATAGTTGGAACGCAACCGGGCAAGCGTTCAGGGAATTGAACACGAGTGAAAAATGGGCCTCGGTTTCAGAGGAAGCCCGCCCTCCGCTAGGCGCGGTCCTTTCGCGAATCGCGAGCAGCCAGGAATTTCTGCCCGCGCCGCCTTACGGCTACGAGATGATCAAGTTCCGCACCAGTTTCGCCAACAAGCCCGAGGCTACGGAAACCGTGACGCTGGTTCGCGAGGGCTCGGACTGGCGGGTGGTCGGTTACTGGATTTCCTGACGACCGTGGCGGTCACCT
>DASWIR010000232.1:0-3500 GCA_036397575.1 Alteraurantiacibacter sp.
CCTGGAGATGCGCGGCACCTGCTACTGGTTCGAATAACCGATCGAAAAACGGGGGAGGATGCCAATCATGGCAAGCAAGATTTTTGCAGCAATGTTTGCGATGCTGGCCGTGTCTGCCGCACAGGCACAGGACGCTACCGACATGGCGGAAGTGTTTGCCGCGCAGAACAGGATTCCCGACACTCCCGGCAGCGGGCCTTACCCCGCGGTCATGGAGATCGATCCCGCCCTGCCCGATCACGTTGTCTATCGCCCGGCGGACCTGTCCCGGATTGGCGCCCACCAGTTGGGCGTGTTCGTGTGGGGCAATGGCGCCTGCGCAGACGATGGCGCGAGCGCCCGGCTGCATCTCTCCCAGATTGCCTCGCATGGGTACCTGGTGATTGCTCCAGGCAAGTGGCGCAACGGCCCGAATGCCAAGGAGCCGCCGGCGCCGCCCCGCGAACCTTCTGCAGACGGCGTCTTTCCTCCAGCTCCCACCTCGGCTGCTGACCTCTCCGAAGCACTCGACTGGGCGCTGGCCGAGGATAAACGGCCGGGCGGCCCCTACGCCGGCCTGATCGACCCTGAGGCCGTGGCCGTGGGCGGCTTCAGCTGCGGCGGCGTTCAGGCGCTCGAACTGGCAGGCGATCCGCGAATCGGCACGCTGGTGGTCCAGAACAGCGGCATCCTGCCCGATGGCGCGCCCCGCATCGGCGGGATGATGCTGGCAAAGAGCGCTCTGGGAGCGATCCATACGCCGGTGATCTACGTCCAGGGCGGCCCGACCGACATTGCCTATGAAAACGGCATGGACGACTTCCGGCGCATCGAGGGCGTACCTGCGGCGATGGTCAATCTGCCGGTAGGGCACGGCGGCACCTATTTCGAGCCAAATGGCGGCAAGGCCGCGCAGATCGTGGTCGATTGGCTCGAGTGGCAGTTGCGCGGCGATGCGGATGCCGAAGCTGCATTTCGCGGCCCGGATTGCCGGCTGTGCAGCGATCCCGAAGTCACGCTGGAATTGAAGAACTTCGATTAACGTCTTTCCGGTTTAGATCGAGGCATCACATATGTGTGAGTCCCTGCGGAGGCAGGGACCTCGTGCCATACTCACGGTGCTTGCGGCCCGAGGCCCCAGCCTGCGCTGGGGCACACGCACTGCAGGCAAAGTTGGTTCAATCTCGAGCGGAACGACTCTAGCGTCTGGCAGCTCGCGCGGATGCGGCTTCCCTGCTCAGTTCATCACCGGCAGATTGTCGAACGCCTTCTCCACCGCATTGCTTTCCCTGCCGAGCAGCAATGCGGCCAATGCCAGGTCCGTATAGGCGGCGGCGAGCTGGTGACCTTCCTTGTCCAGTTCCGCGACGGCGGTTTCGAGCAGTGCCCGAATGCCTTCGAAGCGGCTGTTATTGGAAAAGGCGACGATATTGAGTGCAGAGTGCATAGTGCATCGTTTCCCCGGATCGCGAGTTCGTCGAAACGGCACCGCGCCGCTTCCACCCCAAGACTTAAACCCACCTGACGGAGCAATGATTAACCAGCAGGGTTACCCTGTTTACTTTTTCAGTCAGGCATTTTCCCGTAGCGCGACCACATTGGAAAGTGTCATTCAGTTCCGGGGCCAAGATAATCGTTCCCATAAATCGCATCGCGAATATCGTGATGCAGCGTCCCGTCGAATGGGATCTTCTGGGTCATGAAAACCACCGCCATGTCATTCGCAGGATCGACCCAGAACAACGTGGAGGCGAGGCCGTCCCAGAAGAACTCGCCCACCGCGCCGCGGTTCTCCTCCGGTGTCTGCGGCGGTGCCGTGCGCACGAAGAAGTCGAGCCCGAAGCCGCCCGTGCCCTTGGAGCCGAGCCATTGCCGCTCTGTGACCGCGGGGTCGAGTTGGTCGGTCGCCATCAACCTGACGGTAGACGGCTGGAGCACGCGGATCCCGCCAAGCTCGCCCTCGTTCAGCAACATGCGTGCAAAGCGCATGTAATCGTCGATGGTGGTGACGATGCCCGCTCCGCCCATGGTCATAGGCTTGCCGGCAAAATTACGCACGAGGCGCCACTCCTCGCTCTCGCGCTCCAGCGTGCCCTGCGGAGTTGCGCCGTAGATCGCCGCCAACCGTTCGATCTCCGCCGGATCGCGTTTCCACCCGCTGTCGGCCATGCCGAGCGGCAGGAAGATATGGTCGCGAACATATTCGTCGAAGGGCTGACTGGACAACACCTCGACCAGACGCGCCTGCACATCGACCGCCGCGCTGTAGCGCCATTCGGCGCCCGGCTCGTAAAGCAGGGGCACGTCGGCAAGAAGCTGCGCGAACTTCGCCAGATCGTGGTCGGGCGACAGTGGCTCCAGCATCAGCCAGACCATGTCGGCGAAGTTCTCCTCGCCGCCATAAGTGAACCCCGCCGTATGGCGCATGATATCGCGAATGGTGATGTGGCGGGTGGCCGGCTCGAGGATCGGCTTGCCATTCTCGTCCGTGCCCTTGAGCACATACATTTCGGCAAATTGCGGCAGGTGCCAGGCCAGCGGATCGTCGAGGCGGAATTTGCCCTGCTCCCACAATTGCATCAGCGCGACGCCGGTCACCGGCTTGGTCATGGAGAAGATCTGTACCAGCGAGTCGCGCTGGAAGGGCTTGAATTCCTCGCGGTCGGCAAGACCCTCGGCGACGAAATAGGCTTCCTCGCCATCCTTCCAGATGAGCACCGATGCGCCGACCGTTCGCCCGGATCGGACCATGTCCTGAAGGGCGAGGTCAATACGGGTCCGGTCGATGACCAGTTCGTCCCCCACATCCCGCGCAGAGGACGGCGTGGAGACGGTCAAAGCCAATGCCCCCACCGCGCCTGCCAGCAATCTCATCATCGCCCCCTCCTGTTCAGCCCGGCACCAAGCCCGGCCAGACAGCGCTCAGAGCGCTGCCTGATAGGTCGCGAGAAGGCGCGCCCAAGCCTTCTCCGCAGCCGGTTCCGTATAGACCGGACTATCATAGACGGTCCAACCGTGATCGCCTTGATAGACCTCAATCTCGGCAGTCACGCCTTCGGCATCGGCGGCAGCGCGCAGCTTGGTCTTGTCGTCGGGCGCGCGCGCATCGTCGTTCTGCGCAATGGCGATCAGCAGGTGTGCATCCTCCGGCAAATCGTCGAACAGATTGATCGGCGCAGTGTCGGCATCGCCGACCAGCCCGCCGCCATGGAAACTGGCCGCTGCCTTGATCCGGTTCGGCGCCCCTGCAACGCTCCAGATGGTCAGCGGCCCGCCCATGCAATAGCCCTGCGTGCCGATCCCGGCGGACGTGTCCACCGATCCTTGCCCGTCGAGCCATGCAGCGAGCGCCTTTGCATCGCGCATAATCGCTTCGGCAGTCAGTTTTTCGCGCCACGGGCCGACCATCTGGAAGCCGCCCTTGGCCTGGAAATCGGCGAAATCCTCGAACTGCGGTGCCACCTGGTCGCGGTAGAATGGATTGGCCACCAGCACGGCATAATTCGACGACGCCAGCCGCC
>DASWIR010000233.1:0-1646 GCA_036397575.1 Alteraurantiacibacter sp.
ATCGGCTCGTAAACCAGCACGCTGGCATTGTTGATCACCGCGCGGAGCGGCCCGGCGTCGCGCCTGAAGGCCGCCGCGACGTCGAAGAAGACCTGCCGCCGTCCCAGATCGCCGCCATAGGCATGCGCCCTTCCGCCCGCCGCCTGGATCGAAGCCGCGACGTCATGGGCATTTGCCTCATCGATATCGGCGACGCCAATTACCGCACCTTCGCTCGCGAGCTGCCTGGCGATCCCTTCGCCCAGCCCGCGCCCGGCGCCCGAAATCAGGATCGGCTGCCCGTCGAACCTCTCGCTCATTGGCCAGACCCCCTTGCGCCTGTTTGGGCCCTGGACCAGGTCACATGGAACCGGCGTCCCTCATATCCTCCATCGTCATGCTGAACTTGTTTCAGCATCCATCGCGCCTCCGGGACCGGCAGTGCAGGAGGAGAAATGGACCCTGAAACAAGTTCAGGGTGACGGCTTGGGAGGGCCTGCATGGATCAATCCATTCCGAAGAGCTTGGCGGTGTAATGCGAATCCATATATTCGCGCATCGCGTCGATCTTGCCGTTCGAGATTTCGAACACCCAGCAATAGTCGTTATCATAGACCTTGCCGTCCATCGTCTTGCCGGTGGAGTTGCTCTCGACGCAGACGAACGGCCCTGCGGAGAACATGTTCTGCACGTGCACTTTGGGATCGCCGGGCTCGAACATGCCGCGCACAGGCGCCAGGAACTTGTCGATGATGTCCATGCCGACATGCTTGCCCGCGCCGGCGATGTCCTTGACCTTCGGCTCCCACGTCGACTTGTCGTGGTAGAAGGCGCGCAGCTTCTCGAGATCGCCCGAGGACAGCACCTCGAAGAAATCGAGCACCAGCTGTTCGTTCTCGTTTGCGGCAGTGACGCTCATTTCAATCCCCTCACTTCGTCGCTTGGCGGCGGAATGTTCGGCATCGGGCCGCCCTGGTGGAGCGCAACCATTCCCATCCGCCGGGCAAACTTCCAGCCATCATCGGTCTTCACATATTCGTCCTCGAACCCACCGACATAGATCCCGCCCGCCTCCTGCGGCGGCACTGTGCTGGCATGGCTGGAGAGCATCGTCAGGTAATTGGTCCCGCGCGCCTCGGTCTCCGAGATCACCTCGACCAGCACATTGGTGACGATATGGCGCACCAGGATCGGGGGCCGGTCGCGGAAGATCGCTTGCACCCTGTCACGGCCATGGAACGGGTAGTTCGGCTGGAACGGCCGCGCGAAGACGCAGTCTTCCGTGAACAGAGCGGCCAGTGCCGCATGGTCACCATTATCGGCATATCTGGCGAAGAGGAGCGGCAGCTTGCCGCATTCCGCCTCGATCAGATGGCGCGCGGCGGCGTCCATCAGCCTTCCTCCGCGTCGATTTCGGCAAAAGCCTCATTGGCGAGGCGAAAGCTGTCAACCGCAGCAGGGATGCCGCCATAAATGCCGACCTGGAGCAAAACCTCGCGGATTTCCTCGCGACTGAGGCCGTTATTGAGCGCGCCGCGAATATGCGCCTTGAGCTCATGCCCGCGATTGAGCACCGCGATCATCGCCAGGTTGATCAGGCTGCGGTCTCGCCGCGGCAGGCCCTCCCGGCTCCAGTTCCAGCCCCAGCAATAGGTGGTGACCAGCTC
>DASWIR010000234.1:0-5148 GCA_036397575.1 Alteraurantiacibacter sp.
AATGATGCAAATAGGCGCGTACACGCTCGCGGCCCTTGTAAACGCCGCGCCCGGCGATCTCGAGCGTGCCGTCCTTCGCGAACAGTTCCGCCGCCTTGTCCCACAGCCCCTTGTCCACATAATAGCCGTAGGCTGCCTGGAGGTTGGCAATCTCGCGGTAATCCTCGTTCGTCCGCACGCGCTTCTTCAGCTCCGCGATCTCGGCGCGCAGCTCGGCAATCTCGTCATTCATGGAATTCTCCCGGCAGCCGGTCGGCTCTACAGTTTCGGCAGCGTCACTCCGCGCTGGCCCATATATTTGCCCGCGCGCTCGGCATAGCTCGTCTCGCACGGCTCGTTGCCCTTGAGAAACAGGAACTGGCACGCGCCCTCATTGGCGTAGATCTTTGCCGGCAGCGGGGTGGTGTTGGAGAATTCCAGCGTCACATGGCCTTCCCATTCGGGCTCGAGCGGAGTGACGTTCACGATGATCCCGCAGCGCGCATAGGTGCTCTTGCCGAGGCAGATCACCAGCACGTCGCGCGGGATCCGGAAATATTCTACCGTCCGCGCGAGTGCGAAACTGTTGGGCGGAATCACGCAAACATCGGTCTTCCGGTCGACAAAGCTGTTGGCGTCGAAATTTTTCGGATCGACCACCGCGCTGTCGACATTTGTGAAGATTTTGAACTCGTCCGCCACCCGCGCGTCATAGCCGTAGGACGACAGGCCGTAGGAAATGCAGCCCTCGCGGCGCTGTGCCTCCACGAATGGCTCGATCATCCCGCTGCGCCGGGCTTCGCCGCGGATCCATCTGTCGCTGAGAATCGTCATGGTCCGACAGATTCACTATGCGCCGATGTCCGGCAAGCGGCGCGGCCGACTATTCCCCCGCCATCAGCGAGGCGTTGCCGCCGGCCGCGGTGGTATCGACGGTGGTCACCCTCTCGGTGGCGAAGCGCGCGACATAATGTGGCCCTCCCGCTTTCGGCCCGGTGCCGGACAGCCCTTCGCCGCCGAAAGGCTGGCTGCCGACCACCGCGCCGATTTGGTTGCGGTTCACGTAGAGATTGCCGACACGCGCGCGGCTTTCGACAAAGCGCTGCGTCGCGGCGATCCGGCTGTGCAGCCCGAGTGTGAGGCCGAATCCGGCGGAGTTGATCTCCTCGATCACCTTGCCCAGCCCCTCGCCGGCAAAGCGCGCGACATGCAGCACAGGGCCGAAATGCTCTTCGGTGAGTTCGCGGATGGAGCCGATCTCGACGATTGCAGGGGCGACGAAGCAGCCTTCGCCCGTGCCGCGCGGCAATTGCCGCCGCCACACCTCGCGGCCCGCTCGTTTCTGCCGCGCGACATGCGCATCGAGCGCCTTCTTCGCCTCGGCATCGATCACCGGGCCGACATCGGTCGCAATCTGTGCCGGGTCGCCGATCACCAGCGCTTCGAACCCGCCACGGATCATCTCCAGCACCGGCGCGTAAATATCCTCCTGAAGATAGAGCACGCGCAGCGCGGAGCAGCGCTGCCCCGCGCTCTGGTAAGCGCTGGCGATCACGTCGCGAGTGACCTGTTCGGGCAGGGCGGAGGAATCGACTATCAGCGCGTTCTGCCCGCCCGTTTCGGCGATCAGCGTCGCGATCGGCCCGTCGCGTGCGGCGAGGCTGCGATTGATCGCATGGGCGGTGGCGGTCGATCCGGTGAAGGCGACGCCTGCAATGCGCGGATCGGAGGTCAGCGCAGCGCCGACCCTGCCGTCGCCGGGAAGCAGCTGCAGCACGTCGTCCGGAATACCGGCCTGGTGGCACAGGCGCACCGCCAGCGCGGCGATCAGCGGCGTCTGCTCCGCAGGCTTGGCGATCACGCTGTTACCTGCCGCCAGCGCCGCAGCTGCCGGCCCGGTGAAGATCGCCAGCGGAAAATTCCATGGGCTGATCGTCGCGAAGACGCCCCGGCCGTGGAGCCGCATGTAATTATCCTCGCCGGTCGGGCCGGGCAGCGGCGTGGGTGCGGTGAACAGCCGCCGCGCCTCGGCGGCATAGAAGCGCAGGAAGTCCACCGCCTCGCGCAGTTCGAGCACCGCGTCGGGCAGCGTCTTGCCCGCCTCGCGGGTGCACAGGCTCATGAACTCGGCAGTGTGCTCCTCGAATAGTTCGGAAGCGCGATCGAGCAGCGCGGCACGCGCTTCCCCGCCCAGCGCATCCCAGGCCGGCTGCGCGGCGCGCCCGCGCGCGACAGCCAGCGCTGCATCCTGTGCGCTTGCATCGTGAACCCGGCCTACGATCATGCGGCGGTCCTGCGGCGAGGTGACGTCGCGCCCATTTCCACCATCTCCCGCCAACACCGTGGGGGCAGCGGCCCAGCCGCGGCTTTCCAGTGCTGCCAGTTCCTCCAGCAGCGGACCGCGCACCAGCGGATCGGCAAGGTCCACGCCCGCACTGTTGGGCCGGTCGGGATAGATGTCTTCCGGCAGCGGGATCGCGGGATTGCGCTTGGGCTCCAGCGCGGCGAGTTCCGCGACGGGATCGGTGACCAGCTCTTCCACCGGCACTTCTGCGTCGGCCATGCGGTTGACGAAACTGGAATTGGCGCCGTTTTCCAGCAATCGGCGGACGAGATAGGCGAGCAACTCCTTGTGGCCGCCGACCGGCGCGTAGATCCGCACCGGGGTTCGCTCGGCACCTTCGGCCTTGGCGAGCGCGGCGTAGACGTCCTCGCCCATGCCGTGGAGCCGCTGGAATTCGTAAGGGCGGCCCTCGGCGAGCGATTTGATCGCCGCGATCGTATAGGCATTATGCGTCGCGAAGGCTGGGTAGATCACATCCGAGGTGCCGAACAGCCGCGCCGCGCAGGCGAGATAGGAAACGTCCGTCGCGACTTTGCGGGTGAACACCGGATAGTCGGCAAAGCCGCCCACCTGGCTCGCCTTGATCTCGCTGTCCCAGTACGCGCCCTTGACGAGACGCACCATCAGCCGCCGGCCATGCGCGCGGGCCAGCCGCGCTGTCCAGTCCACCACATGGGTGCCGCGCTTCTGGTAGGCTTGCACCGCAAGGCCGAAACCTTCCCAACCGCCTGAGAACAACGCGTCGTTCGCCACCAGCGCTTCGATGATGTCGAGCGAAGGTTCGAGCCGTTCGGCTTCTTCGGCATCGATCATGAAATGTATGTCGGCATCGCGCGCCTGCGCTGCGAGATCGCGCAGCATCGGCACCAGCGCCTTCTTGGCCGCTTCGGCATGGAGGAAATCGTATTTCGGATAGAGCGCAGAGAGCTTGACCGAAATTCCCGGCGCGCGGGCGACTCCGCCCTTTGCGGTCCGGGCCAGATGGCGGATCGCGTTCTCGTAGGAGGTGCGGTAGCGCTCGGCATCGGCGAAGTTCATGGCCGCTTCGCCCAGCATGTCGAAGCTATGGGTGAGGCCGCGCTTCTGTTCGCCTGCCGCCTTTTCCAGCGCCTCCTCGATCGTGCGGGCATAGACGAACTGCCCGCCGAGAATGCGCATCGCCTGGGTGATCGCCTGCCGGATAACCGGTTCGCCCAGCCTGCCGGCCGCGCGGCGCAGCGTCCCGCCGAGCCCGCGTTGCTCCTCGCCGCGCAGCAGCTCTCCCGTCAGCATCAGCGAAAATGTCGCTGCATTGACGAAGGTCGATCCGCTTTCGCCCAGATGCTCGCGCCAGTCGATATCGGCGATCTTGTCGCGGATCAGCGCGTCGGCCGTGTCCGCATCGGGAATGCGCAGCAGCGCTTCGGCAAGGCACATCAGCGCGATGCCTTCCTCGGTGTCGAGGCCATAGCTCGCCAGGAACGCGTCGAGCCCGCTCGCCTTGCGCGAGCGTGCGCCTTCGATCAGCCCTGTGGCGAGAGTCGCGGCTTGGTCATGAAGCGCGGAGACCGGCGCCGCCTGGCGCAGCCGCTGGGCGGCGCATTCTTCTTCGGTCTGGCGATAGGCGGCACGGAGGGCGGAACGGTCGATCGGCATGGGTCGCCCTTGGCCCCGGTTTCATTTGTAATCAAGCCGCTGCGGGTTCGCGATGTGCGAGGTCTCCTCCTCGTCATCCCCGCGAAAGCGGGGACCCAGTAGATTCTAACTGCGACTAGGTTCCCGCTTTCGCGGGAATGACGAATAGGGCCGAGTGTCCCTGGCCAAGCCGAGGCACTGGCATATATGCCGCCACTCTTCGCTGGCTTGCGTCGTCACTTCGCCCCGCTCGCAATGACGAAGCCTACCCCGCCAGCCACTCATACCGATAGTCGTCCCCGTCTCGCATCACATGCCCCGCCGAAGTCAGCCGGAAATGGGCGGGGAAGCAGGTCAGCTCCTCATCGGCTGCGCGTGCCATCACACGGCGCCGCGTGGCACTGGCGGCCGCTCCGTCCATGTCGAACGCGAAGGTCAGATCGTGCCGGATCATCTGCACGGGGTGGTGGATCACATCGCCCCAGAAGATCGCCGGTGGTCCGCCCGCCTGCCCGTGGATCGTGCAACATCCGGGCGAATGGCCGAATGCCGGCTCCAGCCAGATACCGTCGCCGATCTCGCGGTGGACGATGCTCTCCTCCTCCACGATGTCCCCTTGTCCCGCCTCCATCACCGGGACGATGGAATCGAGATAGGATTCGTAATGCAGTGCCTCGCCTTCCGGGTTGGCCTTGAAATATTCGAAATCCCTGCGGGTGAAGAGATATCGCGCATTGGGGAAGGTCGGCACCCATTTGCCGCTTTCGAGCCGCGTGTTCCATCCGACATGGTCGAAATGCAAATGTGTGCACATCACGAGGTCGATATCCTCGGGCGCGAAGCCAGCAGCGCGCAAATTCTCCAGATAGCGCGTGTCGAGCTGGTGGACCTCCGGCAGCGACCGATCCTTGTGATTGCCGCAGCACGTGTCCACCAGGATCGTCTGCCCGTCGACCTCGATCACCCAGCTATGGACCGCGAAAGTCATTTTCGAAGTGTCGGGATCGTCGGTAATCTCGTCATCGCCCGGATCGTACCAGCCTTTGAGCCGCTTGAGATCGCTAGCCGTAACGCCGGGAAGCTGCATGTTCATCGGCGTCGGCGAATCCATCTCGTGGACCTTGTGGATCTTCATCCGCCCGAGCGTGATCGGCTTCATGCTGCTCTCCCTCTCGGTTTGAGCTTACGCGCGGGTGCGGGTGAGCGCTAGG
>DASWIR010000235.1:0-3404 GCA_036397575.1 Alteraurantiacibacter sp.
GGCGGGTGCGCGACAACGGTGATCCCGGGCCGGACGAATGAGTGCGCGCATTCCCATAGTTTCCACGCTGGTGGTGCTTGCCGCTGCAGCGATCATGATCGCCTTAGGCATCTGGCAACTGGGCCGCGCGGAAGAAAAGGAAGCGCTGCTGGCGCGCTACGCGCAGGCGCAGACAATGTCCTCGGAAGCGGTCTGGCCCGTCGATCCGGCGGAATACGATTCCGCGCTCTACCGCCATTCCTCGCTCGATTGCCGCGCGGCAACGCCGCTCAATCCCGTGGCCGGACGCTCAGCCTCGGAAGAATCCGGCTGGGCGCACCGTGCCGCCTGCATATTGCCGGGCGGATCGCAGGCGGAGGTCGCCCTGGGCTGGTCGCGCGATCCCGCACCTGTCGAATGGACGGGCGGAGAAGTCACCGGCACCATCGGCCCGGCGGGTGAGACCATTCGCCTCGTTGCATCGCCGCCGCAAGCCGGTCTGGAGGAGCTCGCCCCGCCAGATCCCGCAAACGTTCCCAACAATCATTTGTCCTACGCCGTGCAGTGGTTCCTGTTCGCTGTGACGGCGCTGGTTATCTACGTGCTGGCCCTGCGTAAGAGGAGGCTCGGCGGCACCCGCTGAGCGGTCGGCCGGCTTGGCCGGTCAGTCTCGGCCGCGCACCACCAGCGGCTCGAATCCGCCATAGATCATCCGTTTGCCGTCGAACGGCATTTCCTCGCCGATTTCTTCGAAGCGCGGATCGGCCATCATCTTCTCTTCACCGGCATTGGCGGTCGCCTTGTCCGGCCAGATAACCCAGGAGAACATCACCTTTTCTCCCTCCTTGATCTGCACCGCGCGGCGGAAATCGGTCTGCTCGCCGTCTGGCACGTCGGCTTCCCAGCTCTCGACCTGTTCCAGCGCGCCGTAATCCTTGGCTATCTCCCACCAGGCTTCGCTCAACTTTCGAACGGCGTCCTTGTTTTCCTCGGGAACGGCAACCACGAAACCGTTGATATACATTGCGTGATCTCCTGATGTGTTTCGCTCGCTTTCGTCATTCCCGCGAAAGGCTCCCCTGAGCTCGTCGAAGGGCGAGAGCCCAGCGAGCGAGAAAGCCGCGTAGCGTCAACTGGGTCCCCGCTTTCGCGGGGATGACGAGGGTGAGAAGCGCTACTTGTACATCCCTTCGCGCAGATTGATCCCATGCTCGAGCCAGACCTTGAGCGCTGCAAGCATTTGCGACCAGCCCATGCAGTTGCCGTAGCTGGCCTTGAGTGCCGCGGGCGTTTCGTGCCAGCCTTCCTCGGCGATCTCGACCAGCGTGCGGCCGTCATCGAGTCCCTTGAAGGTCATGGTAACGGTGGTGTTGTAGCCGGCGTCCGCCATCTCGGGACGATCGGCGTCTTCCAGGTTCGGCGGCTCGCCCTCGGCGGCTTCCCACTGAAGGACGATTCTTTCGTCGGGCACGACCTCGATTACTTGGACGGGGAAAGCGCCGGGGTAGTCGTGGAAGTCCCAGGTGACCGTCGCCCCCGTCTCCAGCCGTCCTTTCGCGCCGCCGGTCGTGAAATAGCTCGATAGCTGCTTCGGATCCGCAACGGCTTCGAAAACCTCGTGCACCGGCTTCGCAATTCGCGCCGCCACTCTGAATTTCAGTTCCATATCGCGAACTCCTCGCTTGAGTCGCTATCAAATATGTTATAAAAACATAACATGTCAACAAATGACAATCTCGATGCCGTGTTCAAGGCGCTGGCCAACGCCCATCGGCGCCGGATCTGCGACGAATTGAAACTGCGTCCACTGACAACCAAGCAGCTGTGTGCCGCGTTCCCGCAGCTCGACCGCTGCACTGTGATGCAGCATCTGCGGGTGCTGGAGGATGCGGGGTTGGTGGTCCCGGTTCGCAAAGGGCGGGAGCGGTTCAACTATCTCGACGCCATGCCCATCCAGGCGATCCACGACCGCTGGATCGGTCCGCATGCCGCAGCCGCGGCGCGGGGACTCGGCCGGCTCAAGCAGGAGCTGGAGAGGGAAAAGCAGTACATGTGAGTCCCTGCGCAGGCAGGGACCTCGTTCCGCTTGGCCGTCCCTATGGGCAAAGGCCCCAGCCTTCGCTGGGGCTCACGCTTGCCTCTCCCTCACCCGGCCGCTAACCGCCGCGGGCCATGGAATATATCTCCACACGCGGCGGAGCCGCACCGCTCACTTTCGAAGGCGCGACGCTGGCCGGGCTGGCAAGCGATGGCGGGCTCTATCTGCCCCGCGAATGGCCGCAACTCAGCGAAGCCGAAATCGCCGCGATGGCGGGTCTGCCCTATGCCGAGCTGGCGGCGCGGGTGATGCAGCCCTTCGTCGAAGACAGCCTGAGCCCCGAGCGGCTGTGTGAACTCACGGCCGAGGCTTATGGCCGCTTCGCCCATGCGGCGGTGACCCCGCTCGCCCAGCTCGACGAGCGGCACTGGCTGCTGGAGCTGTTCCACGGCCCCACGCTCGCCTTCAAGGATGTGGCGCTGCAACTGCTCGGCCTGCTGTTCGAGGAATTTCTCTCCCGGCGCAGGGATCACCTGACCATCGTCGGCGCGACCAGTGGCGACACCGGCTCGGCGGCGATCGATGCGGTTGCCGGGCGCGAGCGGATCGACATCTTCATGCTTCATCCCAATGGCCGGGTCAGCGACGTGCAGCGCCGCCAGATGACCACGGTCAAGGCGCCCAATGTCCACAATATCGCGATCGACGGCAGCTTCGACGATGCGCAGGCGATGGTGAAGCGCATGTTCGTCGATACGGCGATGACCGGGCGGTTCAACGTCGGCGCGGTCAATTCGATCAACTGGGCGCGGCTGATGGCCCAGGTGGTGTACTACTTCGCTAGCGCCGTACAGCTTGGCGCACCGCACCGGCGCATCGCCTATTCCGTCCCGACCGGCAATTTCGGCGATGTATTCGCTGGCTATGTCGCGGCGCAGATGGGGCTTCCCATCGAGCGGCTGATCGTCGCCACCAATGTGAACGATATCCTCCACCGCGCGCTCTCCAGCGGGGACTATTCCGCCGGCACGGTCACGCCGACCGCTGCGCCCAGCATGGACATTCAGGTCAGCTCAAATTTCGAGCGGCTGCTGTTCGATTGCGGTGGACGCGACGGTGCGGCGCTGGCGGCGCAGATGAAGGGCTTCGAGGAAACGAAGGCGATGCAGCTCACCAACGCCCAGCGCGAAGGGGCGGCGGCGCTGTTCACAAGCGCGAGGGCCGATGCGAAAGAGATGAGCCTGGCCATGCGCTGGGCCTATGAGGCGAGCGGTCAGGTGATCGATCCGCATACTGCGATCGGCCTCCATGCCGCGCGCGCCGCAGAGCTTCCGTCCGATGTGCCCGTTGTCACGCTGGCGACCGCCCATCCGGCCAAATTCCCCGA
>DASWIR010000236.1:0-9226 GCA_036397575.1 Alteraurantiacibacter sp.
ACGGCCATCAGCACCAGCACCGCGACCGAGCCGATCATCATGGCGATGAGACCCTTGCGGATCGAATCCGCACCGAGTTCGGGCCCGACCGTGCCTTCCTGCACCACGGTGAGATCCACCGGCAGCGCGCCCGAACGCAGCGAAATCGCCAGCTGGTTCGCCGTATCGACCGTGAAGCTGCCGGTAATCTGCGCCTGACCGCCCAGGATCGGTTCGGTTATATTGGGCGCCGATAGGACCTTGCCATCGAGGATCATGGCGAATGGACGCCCAACGTTCTCGCTTGTCAGGCGGGCGAACCTGCGAGTTCCCTCCGCGTTGAAAGTGATCGAGACCACAGGCTCGTTGGTCTGCTGATCGAAGCTTTGCTGGGCGTTGGTGAGGTTGTCGCCGCGAATGCCGCCGAGACGCTCGACCGCGATCGACGATCCGGCGAAATCGGCGCCCTCCGCATAAGGCACGATTTCGCTGCCCGGCGGAGCGATACCCTGCTCGATGTCGGATTGCAGCGCATCCACATCGACAAGCTTGAACTCGAGTTCGGCAGTCTGGCCGATCAGCGCCTTCAGTTCCTCCGGGTCCTGCTGGCCCGGCGCCTGGACCGAGATCCGGTGATCGCCCTGGCGGATGATGGTCGGCTCCAGCGTGCCCATCTCGTTGATGCGCCGGTCGATCACGTCCTTGGCGCTGTCCATCGCCTGATTTACCGCTTCCTCGAGCCCCGCCGGGGTCGGCGCGAGAATGAAGCGCGTTTCGTCGACCACCGACAGATCCCATTCGCGAACCAGGCCCGGACCGTCCATCAGCGGCAAGAGCAATTCTCGCGCACGGTCCACCTCGCCGGCGCTCTCGACAATGAAGGAGAGCTGCCCGTCGCGCGCCGAAACATCGCCGATGCGGATACGCGGTTCCGCCTGACGCGTGACGTTGCGGACCGATTCTTCCATGTTTTCGAGGCGCTGGCTGGCGACTTGCCGGGGATCGGCTTCGAGCAATATGTCGCTGCCCCCGGCAAGGTCGAGACCGAGATTGATCTTGGGATCGGGCAGGCTGGACGGCCATGGAACGCCGCCGATCGCGAACAGCGAAGGCAGCGCGGCGGCGACCGCCGCCAGCGTCAGCCCCCACAACCAGATGCGTTTCCAGCGCGGAAATTCAAGCATTGCGCTTCAGCCCACCCTCGCCCCGGATCTCAATCGTTGGCCGGGTCTGCGCCCGGTTTCACGACATCGCCAATCGTACCCTTGACCGCTTTCACGCGCACGCCCTGCGCGATCTCGATCTCGGCATAGTTGTCGTCGACCTTGATCACCTTGCCGACAAGCCCGCCACCGGTGACCACCTGGTCGCCGCGCTTGATGCCCGCGACCTTGGCCTGATGCTCCTTCTGCCGCTTCATTTGCGGGCGGATGATCAGGAACCAGAAGATCAGGACCATGCCGACGATAGGAAGGAAACCGATCCAGCCCGGCGCCGCTTCGGAAGTTGCGGCCCCGGCCGCCAGAAAATCAATCATCGTTCAACTCGCATCCTCAAAGTCGGCAGGCCGACAGCCGGCAAGGCCGGGAAATGGGGGACTGCCGCCAATCCTGCAAGAGGCCTCGCATCCCGCTCTCCCGGAGGCTGGCGCGACTAGCAGCAATGCAATGGGCTGGCAACGCGGCGGCATTCGGTGCCCGATTTCACCACCGCTTGTCCAACGGCTTGCCATGCAGGAGGCTCGGTCCTATAGGCGCGCCTTCCACTGGATCGGGACGTAGCGCAGCCTGGTAGCGCATCACACTGGGGGTGTGGGGGTCGCTGGTTCGAATCCAGTCGTCCCGACCAGTGGCTTCTCCTCCCCAATCCTCTCCGAAAATGCGGGTGCCTGGTAAGGATTCGCTTCATTGGCAAGGGCCGTCACCCTGAGCCCTTCGGCGAGATCAGGACAGGCTTGTGCCGGGGTCCAACTGGCCAGACAGAGAGGAAAGAAGCTGGATCCCGGAACAAGTCCGGGATGGCTGCTTCGCGCATGCGATCCAGAATCGGCATTTTTCGCTTTCCTACACGAACCGATATGGTTCATTATCGGGACGAATCACAACCAATGGAGCGTCCCCATGCCCATCCTCGAATCGCTTATCGGCCCCATCGCATCGATCATCGACAAGGTCATTCCCGACAAGGAAGCCCGCGCCCAGGCCAAGCTGGAACTGCTCAAGCTGGAGGGCACCCAGGAACTGAAGAAACTGGAAGCGCAGCTTTCCGCCATCGTCGCGGAGGCCAATTCGCGCGATCCGTGGACCAGCCGTGCACGGCCAAGCTTCCTCTATGTGATGTACGTCCTGCTGCTCTGCTCGCTGCCGATGGGCGTGCTCGCCGCCTTCCGCCCCGGCACGGCGCAGGACATCGCCCGCGGAATGAATGAATATCTCGCGGGCCTGCCGGAGCCGCTCTATGTGCTCTTCGGCACGGGTTATCTCGGTTATACCGCCGCGCGCCAATGGGGAAAGCTCAAAGGCACCGAGGGTTGAATTCTCATTTCGCCATTGCGGGGAGCGAAAGCGGATTTGCGGCGCCGGCCTGTTGGGCTATGCGGGGCCGCCAAGGGGGTCCGCAATGACAACGCACCAGATTTACGTCCTCAATGGCCCGAATCTCAATCTGCTCGGCACGCGCGAGCCGACCATTTACGGCCCGGAAACGCTGGACGACATTGCGCTCATGCTGGAAGCGCGAGCCAGGAAATTCGCGGTGGAGGACGATCTGCGCATCGAGATCGAGATGCGCCAGACGAACCATGAGGGGCACCTGATCGACTGGCTGCACGAGGCACAGTCCCAAGGTGCCATGGCAGTTATCCTCAACGCCGGAGGCTATACCCACACCAGCATCGCGATCCTCGATGCGATCAAGGCGATCACGGTGCCGGTTATAGAAGTGCATATCTCCGATCCGACCACGCGCGAAGAATTCCGCAAGACCTCCTATGTCGGCATGGGCGCAATGAAGACGATTCAGGGCATGGGTGCGCGAGGCTATGTCGTCGCGCTCGAAGCGGCGGTGGAGTTCTAGGCGGTAAACTCCCCCTCCGCCGCCTGCCTCGATTTTTCGCGCGCCTCCCCTTGCCAGAGACCGCCCTCACGCGCATAGCGGCGGGCCGTTCGACCAGCCAAGAGGAATGCATGGCCGAAAAGAAGGGTTCCGCCGGGCCAGTCCCCGGCATGAATGTGGATAGCAAGCTCGTCCGCGAACTTGCCGAATTGTTGGCCGATACCGGCCTGACCGAAATCGAAGTGGAAGATGGCGAGCGCAAGATTCGCGTGGCGCGTGGTGCTCCGGCCGCTGCCGAGCCTGCGCCGGTTGCCGCACTCGCGGCGCCCGCAACCGATGCCGCCCCGGCGGCCGTGGCGCCGGTTCCTGTCAATTCGATCAAGTCGCCCATGGTGGGCACGGTGTTTCTCTCGCCGGAGCCTGGCTCCGGCCCGTTCGTGAAGGTCGGCGATGCGGTGAAGGCCGGCGACACGCTGCTGATCGTCGAGGCGATGAAAGTGATGAACCCGATCGCGGCGCCCTCCGCGGGTACGGTGAAGGAAATCCTCGTCTCCGACGCCCAGCCGGTCGAATACGACCAGCCGCTCATCGTGGTGGGTTGACCGCATCATGGGGATCGAACGCCTGCTGATCGCCAATCGCGGCGAAATCGCGCTGCGTATCCATCGTGCGGCGCATGAAATGGGCATCGAGACAGTGGCGGTCCATTCCACAGCCGATGCCGATGCCATGCATGTGCGCCTTGCCGACCATGCGGTGTGCATCGGCCCGCCCGCCGCATCGGAAAGCTATCTCGACATCGCCGCGATTATTTCGGCAGCCGAAATCACCCATGCCGATGCAATCCATCCGGGCTACGGCTTCCTCTCGGAGAACGCCAAATTCGCCGAGATCGTGGAGGCGCACGACATCGTCTGGATCGGCCCCAAGCCCGAGCATATCCGCACGATGGGCGACAAGGTGGCGGCCAAGCGCACCGCCGGCGCGCTTGGCCTGCCGCTGGTGCCCGGTTCCGACGGGGCGGTGGAAACGCCCGAGGAGGCGCAGAAGGTCGCAGCCGAGATCGGCTATCCCGTGCTGGTGAAGGCCGCCAGCGGCGGCGGCGGACGCGGCATGAAAGTGGTCGACGCGCCGGAGAAACTTACCGAGCTGATGCGCCAGGCCCAGCAGGAGGCCAAGGCGGCGTTCGGCGACGACACGGTCTATCTCGAAAAATATCTGGGCAATCCGCGCCATATCGAATTCCAGGTGTTCGGCGACGGCAATGGCAATGCGATCCATCTGGGCGAGCGCGACTGCTCGCTGCAGCGCCGCCACCAGAAGGTGCTCGAGGAAGCGCCCTCCCCCGTCCTCACGCCGGAGGACCGCGAGCGAATGGGCGGCGTGGTCGCCAGAGCGATGGCCGATATGGCCTATCGCGGCGCAGGCACGATCGAATTCCTGTGGGAAGACGGCGAGTTCTACTTCATCGAGATGAACACCCGCCTGCAGGTGGAGCATCCCGTCACCGAGATGATCACCGGTGTCGATCTGGTGCGCGAACAGATCCGCGTCGCCGAGGGCAAGCCGCTGTCGGTCAGGCAGGAAGAGATCGAGTTCAAAGGCCACGCGATCGAATGCCGCATCAATGCCGAGGATCCGTTCAACTTCACGCCCTCGCCCGGCGTGGTGACGAATTACCACGCGGCGGGCGGCATGCATGTGCGCGTCGATAGCGGGCTTTATTCCGGCTATCGTATTCCGCCTTATTACGATTCCATGATCGCCAAGCTGATCGTTTATGGCCGCACGCGCGAAGGCTGCATCATGCGCCTGCGCCGCGCGCTCGACGAGATGGTGATCGAAGGCGTGAAGACCTCGATTCCGCTGCATGAGGCGCTGCTGCGCAACCGCGACGTGCTTGATGGCAATTACTCGATCAAATGGCTCGAGGAATGGCTGAAGGAACGCGAGATCGAGAGCTGAGCGGCTCAACAGGCGATTGAATCATCCGCCGGCCGCTGCCATCTGGTATCCATGGCTGACGATTGCTGTTCCGCGAAATCGACCGAGATCGAGGCGCTCGCCCGGCAGGAGGGGCAGCGCCGGGTGCTGCTGATCGTGCTGGCGATAAATGCGGTGATGTTCGTGGTCGAATTCGGCGCGGGGATCGTCGCCGGATCGGCCGCACTGATGGCCGATGCCACCGACATGCTGGGCGATGCGCTGGTCTATGGCGTGAGCCTGTTCGCACTTGAACGCAGCACGCGGTGGAAGGCCGGGGCAGCCATGTTCAAGGGCGTTTTCATCCTGCTGCTCGGAGCGGGTATCGCGGTGAATGTCGCAGTCAAGATCCAGAGCGGCGTTCCGCCCTCATCGAGCCTGATGCTGGCATTCGGCGCGCTGGCGCTCCTCGCCAATCTCGTCTGCCTGCGCTTGCTGTGGCGGTTTCGCACGCTGGATATCAACATGGCGAGCACCGTCGAATGCTCGCGCAACGACGTGATCTCCAATGTCGGCGTATTGCTGGCCGCAGGTCTGGTCTACGCTTTCGCTTCGCCCTGGCCCGACATAGCGATCGGTTCGGCCATGGCGCTGCTGTTCCTGCGCTCCGCGGTTCGGGTGATTTCCGAAGCGAGCGGCGAACTGCGCCTGGCGCGGGGCTAGAGTTTTTCCGGTTCAGGTTGAACCAACCCCGTTCGTGCTGAGGAGAGGCCGAAGCCGGAGGCTGAGGCCTCGTCTCGAAGCACCGCGGCCCCTTCGAGACGCTTGTTCAGCCTGCGGCTTCACAAGCTCCTCAGGGCGAACGGCTCTATGTACCCCGGCAAAACCCTAAGCCGCTTTTTTCGGGAGCAGCCGCTTCACCGCGCTGACGAAGGGCTCGATCGAGACCGGCTTGGGGAGGTAGTCCTCGGCCCCCGCGTCGCGGATCTCGCGTTCCTCGCCCTTGCCGACATAACCGGTCACCGCCAGCACCGGAATTGCGTTGAACCGCGGGTCGGCCTTCAGCGCAGCGATCAGTTCCACGCCCGAAATATTGGGCAGCTGGATGTCCATGATGATGAGGTCGGGGCGAAACTTCTCGGCAGTGCTCAGGGCCAGCCGCTCATCCGCGACCTGCTCGACCAGAAAGCCCCGCTCCACTAGGACGGCGGAGAAGAGGAGGCGGTTCAGCATGTCGTCTTCGACGATGAGGACACGTTGCTGCATTGGGGGGTCAACGCTCATTTACCGGTTCGGTGCCCGCCTTGCGGAGCAATTATCGAAAATTTACATTCCGGCCGCCCCCTCACGGCCTGGAACGGTCAATCTTTACCATCTATCTCCTGATATTCCAATGCGAAGCTCGGATCGCATTCATAGGGATAGATATACTGGCCCTCCTGCCTGTTCCATTCGAGGAACCGTGCACCCGCATTGTCCAGCGTATCCGGGTCTTCGAACCACTGGACAGCATAGAGCTTCTGCCCGTCTTCGCCGAGCCTGTAGCGTTCCACCATGCGGATGTTTTCCGAATGGTCGAGGCCGTTATTGGTGATGGTCGAGGCGGAGATGTGAGTGGTGTCGACCACCAGTTCGTCGCCGTCCCAATGGCCGATCGAATGACCCATGGCCGAATGCGGGGCATCCTCCGGCGGATGTCCGCGTCCGTCCATGAACACGAGCCGGGTCTGATCGAAATATTCGTATCTGATGACGATGAGCTCGTCGGTCTGGTGAATCTCGAAGGGAAACGGCCCCTGCATGGCATAGACCACCGCCGGCGGATGGCACGCGCGGGTCAGCGTCATTTCTTGCGACGGATCCCACTTTTCGGCCTTTTCCAGCGTTTCCGGCCTCAGCTTCAGCCCGCCGAATTCGCCCCGGGGAAATTCGTAAGCCCCCGTGTCGTCCAGCACCGCGGTATCGGGCGGAAGTTTCGCCTTCAGGTCCTCCGGGACTGCCGGCGTCTGCGCAAAGGGGAGATTCCAGAAACCTTCCAGGTTGGGACGCGCGGTCTCGTCCTGCGCGTTGGCGGCGAGCGGCATGGCCAGCAACAAGGCGGCGGCAAGAATGGCGCGGCTTCGCATCATCCGTCCGTCTCGTCGAAAAGCGTAGTGCCGATCATCTTCCCGTCGGCCTTCTTTGCCGACCGCAGACGAATATAGGGCTTCCCGTCGCGCGCGGGCCAACCGTCGATCGTGATCGTCTCGCCCGGCTTGACGCTGTCACGCCGCCAGCCACGCCGCATCAGCACGACCGGCGCATTGGTTTCGCTGCGCCATTCGACGCGCTTGCCTTCATCGTCCGTCACTTCGAGCACGATCAGCCCATGGGGATTGGTGAAGCGAAAGGATTTCACCGTCCCCTTCAGCGTAATGATCTTCTCGCCATCGAAATAAACGGCAAAGGAATGGTGAGCTTTCGCCGCCGCTCCGGCAAACACCGCAAGGCTGGCTGCAAGTATCAGGGCTGGCCTATTCATTGATGAATCAACTCCTCTCGCCCTCGTCCTATCATCGGGCCAAACCCGGCACCATAGGGGGCCTCAACCATTCCATATAGCGGAATGGCCCGCCGGGATCACAGCGGAACGCCGGGCTCCTGCTTGGCCGTGCGGATGGTCAGCGAGGTCTTGACGCTGGCGACATTCGGCGCGGGCGTAAGCTTGCTGGTGAGGAATTCCTGGAAGCTCTGCAAATCGTGGCTGACGATCTTGAGGATGAAGTCGATCTCGCCATTGAGCATATGACATTCGCGCACTTCGGGCAGGCCCTTCACATGCTCTTCGAATGCGCGCAGATCCTCCTCCGCCTGGCTCTTGAGGCTGACCATCGCGAACACGGTGATCGCAAAGCCCAGCTTCGCCGGCTCGAGCTCGGCATGGTAGCCCCGGATCACACCCTGCTGCTCCAGCGAGCGCACCCTGCGCAGACAAGGCGGCGCGGTCAGTCCCACGCGGTGGGCCAGCTCAACATTGGTCACCCGCCCTTCGGCCTGCAATTCGGCTAGCAGGCGACGGTCGATTTCGTCGAGTGATGCCATCGATTCGGGCCTCCTCCCCTGTCTCGCGACCGTTCCCAAGTTGCGCGACATTAATCTCCACAAAGCCTAGCGCAAGATTACGCCGCGCCAAGTGCTTCCGCGCGAAACATTATGACCTATGGCGGTCATTGTCCCGCTTTGCAACGCACCAAAGCGCGGGATTTCGCCTTTCGCCACCGCCGCTAGGGGATGGTTCAGCAGCGCATCCGGCTCCGCCGGTATGCCGCGTGGAGCATCGATGCATTACGACGACCGTCTGGCCACTGTCCTGCGATCGCCCGCCGGGGGTGAGCGTGCCGCGCGCACGCAGTTCCGGCAATTGCTCGATCTGCTCGGCAGCGCACGCGCCGATCGCGACAATGGTCTCGCAGAAGCCGCCTATGTCCGGCTGGAAGAGCTCAACGAAGCGATTCCCGCGCTCGTCCGGGCGCAGATCCTGCGCGAGCCCGGCCTCAGGCTGCGCAATCCGCGCCTGATCGAATGGCTCGCCGCGCAGGACGGGCAAGTCGCGGCATCGGCGATGGCGACGGCACGTCTCACCGAGGCGGAATGGCTGGCAATCATCCCACGCCTGCCCGTCAGCGGGCGCGGCTTTCTGCGCCACCGGCGCGATTTACCTGAAAATATCAGGCAATTGCTGGTGCGGCTGGGAGTGGGAGACCTTGTCCTGCCCGAGCCGGAGCGGCCGGAAGGCGCCGTACCTGCCGAGGCGGGACATATTCCCGAAACCAAACCTGGAACCGGAGACGGTATCGGCGCCCTGGTTCGCCGGATCGAGGAATTCCGCAAAGCGCGCGAAGAGCGCGAAGAGCGCCTGCCCCGGGACCTGGCCGAACCGCAAGCACCGCACCTGCCCTTCCTGCCAGGCGACGAACAGCAGCAGCCGCATCATCGGCTGCTTTCCGCATTCGATTTCTCGACCGATGCGCAAGGCCGCATCAAATGGGCCGATCCGGCGGCCGCTCCGATGGCGGTGGGCCTGTCGCTTGCCTCCCGCGCTCCGCATTCGCCGGTCGCCCTGCCGGAAGAGATTGTCATCGGCTTTCGCCGCCGCCAGCCTTTCGATGCGCAGCTCATCTCGATCACCGGTGCGCCCGCAATAGATGGCGAGTGGGTGGTCGACGCCGCTCCCGGTTTCGCCTCCGACACCGGAGCGTTCCTCGGCTATCGCGGACGGATGCGGCGCCCG
>DASWIR010000237.1:0-5669 GCA_036397575.1 Alteraurantiacibacter sp.
GGAAACGGGGATGGAAAGGTTCACGCCCGTCAGCGCCGCCCGCAAATGCGCGGGCATATCGTCGCTCCCCTCATCGTCATGCTCGTAAAGCGGCCCTTCGGGCGCCACACGGTCCAACCAGGCGAGCATGTCGCGCTTCACCGCCGGCGCGGCATTCTCGTTGATCAGCAGCGAGGCGGAAGTGTGCCGGCGCAGCAGCGTCAGCAGACCCTCCTTTATGCCGCTCTCCTCGACGAAACACGCCGCCTCATCCGTGATCTCGACCAACGCCTTGCCCGGCGTGTCGATGGTGAATGTGGCGGAGGACTGGCGCATGCCGCCGCCATAGCGGGAAAGGCGCGGCAGGCGAAGGCTTGTGGAGACGTCAAAAACCCACTCCTCTTCAGAGGAGGGGGTTTGGGGTTGGTGCCTTTGCCGAACGGAGGCTTGCGGAGAATGAGGCGCTATTCTCCGCATATTGTGCGGAGATAAATCTTGCCCTTTGCGGAGAATAATGGCACTAATCTCCGCAAAGGATGCGGTGATTATGGTCTATATCCATGAGCGCGACGACTGGCCGGAGTTTCGCTGGAGCGATGAGCAGGTAGCTCAGCCCCTTGCTGCTGTGCGTCACCGGCAAGGGCGGCTGATCGGGCGCATGGAAGCGCTGGGTTTCCCCTTGCAGGAAGAGGCAGTGCTCCATGCTCTTACCGAGGACGTGCTCAAGTCGAGCGAGATTGAGGGCGAGATGCTGGACAAGGATCAAGTCCGCTCCTCCATCGCACGGCGTCTGGGCATGGACATTGGCGGATTGATTCCAGCGGATCGCAATGTCGAAGGCGTGGTTGAGATGATGCTCGACGCGACGCAGGCCTATACAAAGCCACTTACTGCCGACCGGCTCTTCGGCTGGCACGCCGCCCTGTTCCCCGCCGGCCGCAACGGCATGACCCGCATCGCCGTGGGTGCATGGCGCAGCGATGCCACCGGGCCGATGCAGGTAGTCTCCGGCCCGGTCGGGCGCGAGCGCGTCCATTACGAGGCACCGGCAGCCGCCCTGCTGGATGCGGAGATGGCCAGGTTCCTCGGCTGGTTCGAGAGCGCCGATTCCGATCCGGTTGTGAGGGCCGGGATCGCGCACCTCTGGTTCGTGACCATTCATCCGTTCGATGATGGCAACGGGCGGATCGCCCGCGCCATTGCCGACATGGCACTTGCCCGGGCCGAGGGAACGGCGCAGCGCTTCTACAGCATGTCCGCGCAGATCAGGGCGGAGCGCAAGGCCTATTACGACATGCTGGAGGCAACCCAGCGGGGGAGACTCGACATCACGCCATGGCTGCTCTGGTTTATCGGCTGTCTCGACCGGGCTTTCGAAAACTCCGAGGCGATCCTGACCGGCGTCATGCGCAAGGTGCGCATCTGGGACAGGCTGGCAGCACAGCCCCCGAACGAGCGGCAGCGCATGATGCTCAACCGCCTGCTCGATGGCTTCGAAGGCAAGCTTACCAGTTCAAAATGGGCGAAGATCGCCAGGACCTCACCCGACACGGCACTGCGCGACATCAACGATCTGGTCGATCGGGGCATCCTTGTGAAAGACTCGGCAGGCGGGCGCAGCACCAGCTATTCCATCGCCCCGGAGGACTGGCGCATGAGAGCGCCATAGCGTGAAAGGCGCGGCAGGCGAAGGGTTGCGGGAGGCCCTGCCTCCTGCCACATTCCCCTGCAGCGGCGCCCCCTTTTCTGCAGGCTTTTCGCCGCGCGAAGAAGCGAGGAGGAACGGTCGGATGATACCGAAAAACGCCTGGGCCGGTGCGGCCATCATGCTCGCGCTGGCCTGTTCCACGCCGTCTGCCGCCGAGTCCGAAAACCGGGACTCCTGCCTTGTCGGGACATGGGCGCCGGCGAATAACGGCGCCGCCGAATGGATGGCCCGCAATGCGCCGGGAATGAATGCATCTTCCTCGATTTCCGAGGGCACGCTCACCTTGCGCTCCGACGGTTCGTACAGCGCGAGCGCGGACATTTTCGCGACGACCTTTCCCGATGGCGCCTATGGCAGCGGACGTTCGACGATGGGCGCGCGCGCCGCGGGCTACTGGGCGGCGGGGGAAGGCAGGTTGGTGCTTGCCCCCAGCATGGAAGCCCTTGCGGGCGGCTATAAGGTCAATATCGAAGGTCAAACGTCGGTGGAGATTTACGAAGGCGGGGCCAGCGGCCTGCTGTCTTATGGCTATAGCTGCTCGGGCGAAAGTTTCGAGACCCGGATGGCGATCCCGGGAACGGCCGATCCGATGGTCCAGATTTACCGGCAGACCTCGCCGTAACAGTCGCGGTCCGGCGGCGGATCGCATGCATGAGCTGGCAGGCGAAGGCAGGCGGAGAATAGGGCGCTAATCTCCGCATATGATGCGGAGATAAACTCCTTGTCATGTCGATCTCCTTTTATCCGGCGCAGCGCAGGTCGGGAATGGTCGCCCGGCCCCTCACGTAGCGGACGTAGGCCTCGACGATTTTCTCGGTGGTTTCCATTGCGTCAGCTTGCCTTCGCGGCTTTGCGCGACAACGCGCCTGATCGCCGCTTGTCAAATTGGCCTGTCCGATGCAACTCTGTCACAAATACAAATGCGGCACCCACAGTCCCGAGGGAGGGGATGAACGACATGCGCATGCACCCTGGCCTGTACCTTTTTTCATTGCTTGTTCCTGCGACCTTTCTGCTCGGCGCGGGGTATGGCGTTGCTGCCCAGGAAAGCCACGCACATGCGGACGCAGGCACGGATGCGCCCTCTTCGGCGGTCAGGAGAGTCCTCTGGTCCGATCCTGCTGCCTGGCCGCAGGGTGAGGTGCCGGGTGAAGGCGATGCGGTCACGATTGCCCGGGACATGGAGGTCGTCCTCGACGTTAGTCCGCCGGCACTGCGCAGCCTGACAATCCAGGGGAAGCTCAGCTTTTCGGACGAGCGCGATATCGAGCTGAAAACCGAGTGGATCTATGTGCAGGGCGGCGAACTGGAGATCGGCGCCGAGCCTCGCCCGCACACGCGCAATGCCACGATCACGCTGACCGACAATGTCCCAGGCGAAGACGTCAACACCATGGGCGATCGCGGGATCTTGCTCATGCGCGGCACGCTGAACCTGCACGGTAACCGGGAGCATACCTGGACCAGGCTGGCCCGGACGGCCGAGTCCGGCAGCACCGAAATCGAAGTGCTCGACGCCGGCGGCTGGCGGGTAGGCGATGAAATCGTCCTTGCATCAACCGACTTCAATCCAAGGCAGGCGGAGAGGCGCACCATTTCGGCCATGAGCGGCAACAGGCTGACGCTGGATCAGCCGCTCGAATATATGCATTTCGGCGAGATCACCTATGGCGTGGACGAGCGCGGCGAAGTCGGCCTGCTGACGCGCAATATCCGCATCCAGGCTTCCAAGGATGCGGAGGAAACCTTTTTCGGCGGGCATATCATGGCGATGGCCGGGTCCGAGATGTATGTCTCAGGCATCGAGCTCAATCGCATGGGGCAACACCTGACGCTGGCGCGCTACCCGGTCCACTGGCACCTCATCGGCGAAGGCCAGGGCCAATATATCCGCAACGCGGCGATCCACGACACCTACAGCCGCTGCGTGACGGTGCATGGCACCAACAATCTGCGGGTGGAAAACAATGTGACCTACAACACGGTGGGGCACTGCTTCTTCCTCGAAGACGGGATCGAGACGGGCAACCGGTTCCTCCGCAATCTCGGCATCCAGACCAAGTGTCACCCGGTCCTGCCGTGCGAGCCGACCAATCTCACGCTGCCTCATCAGTCTACGAACGGCCAGAAATCCGAGCACATCCTGATCCCTTCGGACAATACCGCCTCCACTTTCTGGGTCACCAACCCCGACAATATCTACCGCGGCAACGTGGCGGCGGGTTCCGACCAGATCGGCTTCTGGATCGCCTTGCCGGTGCACCCGACGGGCCAGTTCGAAGGCACCGAGATCAGCAAGAACACCTGGCCGCGCCGGACCAGGTTGCGCGAGTTCACCGGCAATACCGCCCACTCCAATTTCGACGGGCTGATGTTCGACCGCGGCCCCTCGCCGGAAGGTTTCTTCAATATCGGCGGCGGAGGGCATCTCAGCCTGGCCGATCCTGCCGATCCCGCCAGCGAGCCGGTGCCATCGGTCATCGACACCTTCACCGCCTACAAGAACCGCAACGGCGCCATCTGGGGCCGCGGCGAATACCACCTGTTCAGCAACCTGAAGCTGGCCGACAATGCGATCGGCTTCACCCATGCGGCCGGCGCACCCCATGCCGCGCCCTACACGTCACGCGTGGTCGATTCGCTGTTCGTGGGTGAGAGCGACAATATCGGCAATCCGCGCACGCCGGAGGAGGTGGCATATGGCCGCAGCCTGCCCGCCGCATCCGCCGATTACCCGATACGCGGCTACGAATATTACGATTACCTCCACGAGGTGGCGAACACCAAGTTCGTCAATTACCAGCCCAACGCGCTGCGCGATGCGGGCGCGCTCTCCTACCTGCTCTTCACCAGCTTCGGGATGAGCACGCATAACTCGGTCGAGGGATTGACATTCGTCAACGCCAAGCCGGTCAGCTTCCCTCCGGTCGATCGCCGCTGGGCCTCCGATTTCGGACGCCGCGCCGCCTATAGGAGCGCAGCGTTTCACGACCGGGACGGCTCCGTCAGCGGAATTCCCGGCGCCTACATCGTCATCGACAACGGCATCGCCTCCGATGATCAAGCCTGCGAAATCAAGTCGAACTGGGGTGCGGCCGTGTGCCAGGGGGACATGGGCCGCTTCGGCATCGCCGGTGATTTCAACGAATTCGGAATGGGCCCCATAACCGAACCGATCATCCTCCAGCGCAATGGCAGGCGGTTCGAATATATCGGGGAAACCACGATCGGCAGCGGCGCCGAGGTGAGGGTCGAAACAGGCAGGGATAGCCTGTCGCTTTCCTTGCGGGAAATGGACCAGGATTCCTTCGTGATCCTGGAACTTCCCGGCTTCACCAGCTCGGCTGGGGGTGTGGAGATGAGCAGCCTTGCTGCCCTGCGCGAGGCAAACGAGACCGCCTGGTTCAAGGATGATGACTCATTGTGGGTCAAACTTGTGGTCGAAGATGCTGCAGCCGATGGCCCCGTCGTCGTACGGGTTGGCAATCTGCGTGCTCAAGCCACCACCGAAGTGAGCAGGGAAGCTCCGCCAAGTACGGTTTTGCTGAGTGAAGCTGAAACCCTGCGCGAGTAACGCGCCGGGGACAGCCAAGGCTAACGACCGCTTGCCACCCAGTTGCTGCCGTTGCCGCCGCCCAGGAAAAGGCAGCGCCGATGCCTTCGGCATCGCACCACCCCTTGATCCCCTCCGTTGAAAAAGAGGGGAGAACCCCGTTATGCCGAACATGTTTCAGCATCCATTCCTCCGCCCGGACCGGACGTTCAGGAGGAGAAATGGACCCTGAGCTTAGGTTGTCCTCGCAAAGGAAGGGAGGTCAGAGGAGCTTTCCTTGCTTCGTTTGATTCTCGCGTTTCGCGCTTTTGACCATACTGGCATCGACCCACGGGATGTCCGGGCGCTTGCCTTGGAACAGCTCGGCCAGAGTGATGATCTGTAGGCGCGGATGCTTGCGCTCGGTCTGCTCGTTTTCCCACACGCCTA
>DASWIR010000238.1:0-6583 GCA_036397575.1 Alteraurantiacibacter sp.
ATCGACAGCATTCTCGGCTGGCGCATGTAGCGCTCCAGCTCGTCGTCGAGTTCCCCGAAATCGCCAAACACGGCTTCAGCTGCTTCGCGGGAGCCCTGCCCCTGCGCGAGCTCGACGAGATATTCGCGCAGCTGGCCCGAGCGCTCCTCCTCGAAAGTCAGGTAGTGATAGAGCAGCCAGCTTTTGCCGTAGAATGCGTCGTAGCGGCCAGTGCGGCGCTTCTCGTAAGTATTGGGGTCGAGCAGCTCCTCGGCCCGCACTTCGCGCGCGTACCACAGCTCGCCCGCGCGATGCGCCGCCGGCCGGCCGAGGCTCATCCCGCCGTCGCGCTCGAACTCAGCCGAGGCGAAAAACTCAGCCCCGCCTTCCGAGACCCATCGCGGCTGCGGGATCCGGCTGTTCGATATCAGGAAGTGATGGGCATATTCGTGCAGCAGTACGATCATCGAATAGTGGATGTCGCGGGATCTCGCCCGCACGCTGGGAATGATCGCCAGCGAACCTCCCGCCCGCGGGATGTAGAAACCGCCGACATTGCGGCCGCCCTCCCCAAACAGGCGCCGCACCTCACGCTCGTTCCTGACCACGAATACAGTCACCCGGTTGGACGGGCTGGGCGTGCCGGTTTCTACACCGGTGACGAGTTCCATCGCCTTGTGGTAGGATTCAAGTTGCCGCGAGAAGCGCTCGATGTCTTTCTCGCTGTCATCCGCATAGACGACGAAATGTTCGCTCGATGCCTCGAGCCAATCTGCCCGCGCGGCCGACGGCAGCATCAGCAACGCTAGAAACAGAGCAAAGATGCGCATGGCCGCCCTCCCCGGTTGCCTCATCCCGCAAGCAGGCTAGCACCACAGACAACCAATGCAAGAAGGCGGAAGTGCGGCCGTCACCCCGCTCGCCTTTACCGGCCGAACAGGCGGCTCAGCAGGCCTTTCCTCTCCTGGTTGGCCTGTTCTTCGGAATTCGAATTGGCGAAACGGCGGCGCAAATCCGATCCGCTGAGCTCCTTCACTTCCTCTTCCACCGGTTTGCGGCTGATCAGGCTGGAGGCCGAGATTTCCGCCATCTCCGGCATTTCCGGTACTTCGGGGCGGCTCGAAATCGGCTCCGCCGGTACCCCGGTAGTGTGCACGCAGAGCACTTCAGGGCGCAATTCGACCATGCCGGCGATCACCGGAATTCCGCCCGGCAGGCCATGCGCCGCATATTCGGCGGCGACTGCCTGCTGGAACCGCAGCGCGCGCCACCAGCAGCCTACGACATAGTCGACATAGCGCATTGGCGCGTGATCGGGATTGTCATCGCGGAAGAAGTGGCGCTGCTTGTGGAACACCAGCGCGGTGTTGAGCGGACCGAAGCCCTCGACCTCCAGATAGAGTTCGACATCCTCGTCCAACCCCGCCCAGGCAGGCCCCTCCTCGGCCTTGCATTGGGCGATCATCTCTTCCGCGGTCGCGGCCGAGAACGCATAGGCCTCGTCCGTATAGAGGCCCATCACAACATAGGGTTCGTGCAATCGGCCCTTCTCGAAGGCGAGATCCTGCTCATTGGCGATGGCAAGCGTGACGCCAGTCACCGGGTCCCCTTCGTGGAACGAAATCGCCTCCGAGAGGTCTTCCCAGCCGGTGAGCACCACTGCCTCGCGCGGCAGCTCGCGGCACATGCGGGCGATGTCGGTGTCCATCGTCTCAAGCTCGGCGGCGAGCAGCGTCTCGGCACCGCCTAAATCGCCCGCCTCGAACATGGCGCGCAATTCGCCGGTGAATGACTTTTCGCCTTCGTCGGTTGCGAACAGTTCCTGCAATCGATGCATCGTTCGTTGAACCCCCTCCTTGCGGCCGCGCCCCGTTTGCGGCCATCGGGAAGAGATGCCATCGAAACCTCACCAGCCCGTTAACCCTGCCGCGGCGCCGGTCGCCTCGACAGGCGCCATAGCCGGGCGGGGTCGCTAGGGGTTCTCCGGCCCGGTAAACGGTTCGCTGCCGGTCCAGGCGCAGCCGGAGCGGATATCCTCGCCGATGCGCAGCGTCGCGCGGAACGGATAGGTGCGGTCGGACATGCCGTCCGAGCAATCGCCTTCGCTCACCGACAGATCCAGGCTCTCACCCTGCAACTCGCCGCTGAAGCTCACGCCGCCGCGCCCGGCAAAGCGGGAGACAGGAATCGCCGTGCCCTCGATATTCTCGGGCGTCGAATAGGTGAGCGTGGAGCCGGTGACTTCACCGCCCCAGAACGGCTCGGTACCGGTCAGGCGGACGGTCTCTTCCGCGCCGATTCGGCTGAAAGGCTGCGTGTCGGAATCGTCGCCCGGCACATTGCCTATATCCGCACGGTCCTGGCAGGCGGCGAGCGGCAAGGCCATGGCGAGCAAGAGCGGGCGGAGTCCAATCATCGGCGCATGATGCGCCGGGACGGGCCTCGGGGAAAGTCTTTTGCGGGCCATCACATCTTCTCGCCCGGAAGGCAGCTCGCCTGCTTCACCCAGTCGGTGAACTGCGTGCCCAGTTCGTCGCCCTCATGCACATGGAGGTAGCGGATATCCGCCTGCTTCGATGAAACAGGCGGCATCGGCGCGAATTGCGCGCCTTTGTGAAAGGCGATTTTCACGTAATCGTCGAAACAGTGGAAGCTGAGGAAATAGTGATCCGGCTCCATGCCGTAGAGCGGTGAATTCCACTTCACCGCCTTCCTCACCTCCGGCACGGTCTCGCTCACCAGCCGGTCGATCCGCCGACATATGGCCTGCTTCCAGCCTGGCACCGCGTTGAGATAGGCCTGGACCGGTTCTTCGCCATAGCCCTTGGGAATCTGCGGATTGCCGCCGGAAAGCAGCTTCGGTTTCGCCATCGGCGCTTCTCCTTCACTCTCGGTCATAGCATTCTGTCCGGCGGCGCGCACGGAGAGGGTTTGCGGAGCGAAAGCCAACGCCGGCTAACGCGTGTCTTCCATCTTCCCGAGCAGGCGCACGCTGCAGCGGTCGGGAGTACGGTCAAGGCCCCGTGGCACGATAAGCGTGGCGGTATCGCCGGTGCACATATTCGACATCGACCTTGTGTCGAGCGCGATGGTCTGCGCCCAATCGAGCTCGTAGCAGGACCCGAAAGTCTCGAGCAGCCAGCGGTCGCGAGGCCCCGTATCGATATAGATACGATCCCCGCGCGGCCCGTCGGGCGCGTCGCCATAGCCATTGATCTGGCGAGTGAAGAAGCACTGCCGCTCGGTCGAAAGGCCGGCGATGGGCTCGGGCTCCTCAACCGACGCGCAGGAAGCCAAGGCCATGGCGGCGGCGAGTGCGGTCAAAGCGAGTATGGGGCGGGTCATCGGCATCTCCCTTGCCTGTTACCCCTCCAATGGGGGCGGCGCACAGGAGTTCCCGGCGCAGATCGCCTGGCGGGAGCCTTTTCCTGCTGCGCTGCCGCCGCTAGGTTTGGCGCGAGAAGGCAGGAGACGCACATGGCAGACGAAGCGAAGCGGATCGAGGGGCACTGCCTGTGCGGCGCGGTGAAGGTGCGCGCCATGCCGGTGCGCAGCCATGTGGAGGCCTGCCATTGCACCATGTGCCGGGCCTGGGGCGGGATCGCCTTTCTCGGTGTCCAGTGCGGCAGCGCTGTGGAGATCGAGGGCGAGACGCAGGTGGTTCGCTACCGGTCCTCGGACTGGGCCGAACGCGGTTTTTGCGGCATTTGCGGCAGCAACCTCTTCTACCGCTACCTGCCGCTGGACAATTATTCCTTCACCGCCGGCCTGTTCCCCGACGACGCGCTGCTGCCGCTGTCCGACGAGATCTTCATCGACGAGAAGCCGGCCTATTATGCTTTCGACGCCGAGAGCGAAAAGCTGACCGGGCTGGAAGTGATGGTGAAATACGGGGTGGGGGAGGAGGACCAAACAGCCTGAGGTCTAACCGTGCGGGTCGTCCGCCTCGTCCATGTCGTCGTGCATCGCCTGCGCAGCGACCTGCGAGGCGCGCAGGCGCCGGGCGGTCTCGCGATCATGTTCGATCTTGCGCTGGCGCAGCGCCATGTCGCGCCATGCGGCTTCGGAACGCAGCGCCCGCCGGCGAACATTGTCCAGCACCGCACCTTCGGCTTCCTGCGAAGCTTCGTTGGCTCGCGCCATCAGGAATTCGTAAGTGAGTGCCATGCAAATCTTTCGCGGGCGGCGGCAAGGCAGCGGCAAATGTCCCCGGCAGCCTTTGTGAAGGCCGCCGGGGAATCGACCGAATTAGTCGGCGCTGCTCAGATTGACTGCGCTCGCCTTGCCGTTGCGTCCGGTTTCCACCTCGTAATTGAGGCGCTGATCCTTGTTCAGCGACTGCATTCCGGCCGCCTGTACGGCGGAGATATGCACGAAGCTGTCGGGCGAACCGTCGTCGGGCTGGATGAAGCCATAGCCCTTGTCGGCATTGAAGAATTTTACGGTGCCTGTCTTAGACATTGTGTGTTTCCTTTCGAGAAACGTTACTTGCCTGCGCTGCGGAACTGCCGCGAAGGTCGTGCTTCAGGTCGTCAATCGAAAGGAAGTCGTCGTCTGGTTTACGCCGGGGCCGCGGGGACGAACCCTATGGCAAGCGGCGGTCGTCAAAAGTCGAAGTCCGTCGGTCATGTGCGACGTCAGCGCCAGGGCCTTAGCACGAATAGGCCAGGATACCTAAGGGTTTCGGGGTCAGTCCTTGCCGGTGGCCGGGCCGCCAGGCGCTCCGTCACCGGCACCCCATACCTGAGGAGGCAAGCCCGCGCCCACCCGAAATTCGCGAATGCGCGTTGCATAATGGCCGACGAGGTCGAACCGGGACATCCGGTCGTCCTCCGTATGCGCCTCGCCGAGATTGATCAGCGCAACCTGGTGCTGATGCAGGAGCTGGTTGAGATCCATGGTGCCGGTCCTTCGATGGGGCGATGCGGATCGCCGGGGCGCTGCGGCGCGGGCTAAGAGGCGTAAGGGAAGGAGATCGGCGCCTTCTACGGCGCCCAGGACCGTCGGTTGCGACTGGTAGCTGTATCGGAGATGGGCGCGGCCGGGCATGGCGGCAAGGGACAAGGCCGGGTTTATTTTCGCCCGCGCGGGCGATTTCATGCGGGGTTGACCGGGTGCGGGGCCTACAAGGCGCGGTGGGGCATTCCGCCCATATTGGAAAACGAGATGGCCAAAGGCCAACGCAAGTCGAACAAGGAAGTCCGCAAACCCAAGGCCGAGAAGGGGCCGAAGCAGAACGCCTCCAATCCCAGCCTCAAGCCCGGCGGGATCAAAGGACTGGAGAATATGAAGAACGGCTGACCCGGCCGGCCATCCGGGCGGCAAGCGAGTGGCCTTCGCGGCTCGCTTCGTGCAAATGCCCCGCCAATGGCCGCAAGCGATCCGATACGCATTCTCGTCGATGCCGACGCCTGCCCGGTGAAGGAGGAGACCTACAAGGTCGCCTTCCGCCATCAGGTGCCCGTCAGCGTGGTCAGCAATTCGCCCTTCCGCGTGCCGGACAGCCCGCTGGTGACGCGGGTGGTGGTGCCGGGCAATTTCGACGCCGCCGACGACTGGATCGCCGAGCGCGCCGATGCGCGCTGCGCGGTGATCACCGGCGACATATTGCTGGCCGACCGCTGCCTGAAAGCGGGCGCGACGGTGATCGGCCATAATGGCAAGCCCTTCACTCACGGATCGATCGGCGGCGCGATTGCGACCCGCGCGATCATGGCGGATCTGCGCGCCGGGGCGGACGGGATCATGGGCGGGCCGGCACCTTTCTCGAAGGCCGACAGATCGCGGTTTCTGCAAGCCCTGGACGAGGCGCTGGTGAAGCTGGCGCGGGCCGGCCGTTAGGCTTTGCGGGCCTTGTGCGCGGCAATCGCTTCGTCCAGCGCGGCGATCCGTTGCCGCTCGGGCGTGTCCTTGGCCAGCCCCTTGAGCCGGCAGGTCGCCCACAGCGCCTTGCGCTCGGATTCGAGCGCCTTGAGATAGAGATCGGCCATTGGGGGCTCCTGTTGTCCAGGCGCCTATAGGGGTCGTTGGCAGGATTGGACAGATATAAGCCGGTGATGGGGAATGGACTGGCCAGCGCGGCCCCGCCCTGCCACAGCGAAGCCCGCAGAAACGAAAGGCGCGAGCGATGTCCGGCGAGGACGAGGATTATGTTTACGACGAGGATAGCGGCGAATGGATGCCTGCATCCGAGCTGGCGGCCAAACAGGCTGCGGCCGGCACGGTGGAAGTGCGCGACGCGGTCGGCAATCTGCTGGCCGACGGGGACCAGGTGACGCTGATCAAGGATCTCGAGGTCAAGGGCGCGGGGCAGACGCTGAAGCGCGGCACGCTGATCAAGTCGATCCGCCTGACCGGCGATCCGCAGGAGATCGACTGCCGCTACGAAGGCATCAAGGGCCTGGTGCTCCGGGCGGAGTTCGTGCGCAAGCGGTAGGGTGCTGGCGGCGACGAAGAGCGGCGCCAATTCCTCCCCCTCCCCGTTCCGGGGAGGATTTGTCGCGCGACGCGCGGTTCCCCGTCGCCCGCCCTCCCGCTAAGGCCCCTCCATGACCATTCGCATCCTCGTCGACGCCGACGCCTGCCCGGTGAAAGAGGAGATCTA
>DASWIR010000239.1:0-2659 GCA_036397575.1 Alteraurantiacibacter sp.
TGCTACCAATGTGATGACAAAACCTGCCGCCTGCGGGATCGCCACGCTCGGCATCGACCATGAGGCGTTCCTGCTCGTGCCGGAGGATAGCGCGCCGGAAGTGCCGCTGGCGCGCATTGCGTTCGAGAAGGCTGGGATCGCGCGGGCAGGCTCGCCGCTGGTCACCATGTCCTACCCGGCCGAAGCGGCGGAGCAGATCGAGCTGGCCGCAAGCCGCGCGGGCGCGCCGCTCTACATGCGCGGGCGAGACTGGTCCGCGGCTTATGACGAAGCGATCCATTACCGCGATGCAAAGGGCGAGCTGACGCTGCCCCTTCCTTTCCTGCCCGGCGTGCACCAGGCGGAGAATGCCGCGCTCGCCGTGGCGATCCTTCGCCACCAGGACGAAGTGCCCGTTTCGGTCGAGGCAATGGCCGAAGGCATCCGCACCGCGCGCTGGCCAGCCCGACTGCAATTGCTGAGCGACGGGCCGCTCACCCACCTCGCGCCAGGCCACGAAATGTGGCTCGATGGCGGACACAATCCCGATGCGGGGCTTGCTATCGGCCGCCACTTCGCGAATTCCGAAGGCATCCACCTGATCATCGGCATGCTCGCCAACCGCTATCCCGCGGCAATCCTCGACCCGCTGGAAGACCGGCTTGCCAGCGTGACCGCCGTGCCGATCGAGGGCAGCGACTGTCACCAGGCCGAGGCCTATGGCGAAGGCGCGCGATGGGCGGGCAGCGTGGCGGAAGCACTGCGCTCACTGCCCGACGACGGACGCCCGGTGCTGATCGCCGGCTCGCTATATCTCGCCGGCAATGTGCTGCAGGAAAACGGGGAGGTGCCGAATTAAAGAGCGGCGCGCGAAGCACGGGACGATCGAAAGAGCCGCTGCGGTTCTGACAGAAGACCCAAGTCTGTAGGACAGCCTTTACCGGAGAGTGGAGCAATGCTTGCCAGAACGGGATATCTAAACCGGAGGATCGGCCCGTGCATCGCCTTCGCCCACTTCGCCCGCGGTACCCATCGCCGCATCGACCAGCCCAGTGCGCATCATCCACCAGAACAGTACGATGCCGGGCAGCGCCAGCACGGTGGTGAGCACGTAGAAGTTCACGTAGCCGTAGCTCTCGATCAGGCTGCCCGCGGTAGTTCCCGTCAGGAAACGCCCGACAATGCTCGCGCCCGCGCTGATCAGCGCATATTGCGTGGCGGTGAAGCGCAAGTCGCACAGAGCCGAGAAATAGGCGACCACCACTACCCCGCCATAGCCGCTGGCAAAGTTCTCGAACCCGATCGCGCTCGCCATACCGATATTGCTGTGCCCCGCCGCGGCGAGCGCGGCGAAGCTGAGGTTGGACACCGCCATCAAGACCAACGCGATCAGTACCGAGCGCTTGAGCCCGATCTTGGCATAAAGCACCCCGCCGACAAACACGCCGATTATCAGCGCCCAGAAACCCACGCCAACGTCATAGACCGCAATCTCGTCGTTGGAGAAGCCAAGGTCGTCGAACAAGAGGCGGAAAGTAAGGTTGGCCAGCGTGTCACCGATCTTGTGGACGAGGATGAACAGCAGCACCAGCAAGGCGCCGCTGCGCTGGAAGAACTCGACGAAAGGTCCGGCGATCGATTGCCAGATTTCCACAAAGCCGCGCTTTGCGGCCACCACCTTGCGCCGCGGCGGCTCACCGAGGATCAGTGCGGTGAGCATCGCCGGCAGGGCGAACACCGCGCAGACCATGTAGGCGATAGACCAGCCGTAACGCGCCGCCACCACCAGCGCGAGCGCGCCGGCCGCCGCGGCGCCGATGCGCCAGCCATATTGGCTCATCCCCGAGCCGGTACCAAGCTGGTAGGGCTTCAATGTCTCGATGCGGAAAGCATCGATCACGATATCGAACGTCGCCCCGGCGAGACCGAGCAGCACCGCCGAAGTCGCGGTCCAGATGATGTCGGCGCTCGGGTCGGCGAGCGCGAGATTGACCGTCGCGGCCATGACCAACATACCGGTCACCAGCATCCAAGAGACGCGCTGGCCGAGCTGGCCGAGCAGGGGAATCCGTACCCCGTCGACAATCCACGCCCACAACGGCTTCAGGTTGTAGACGAAGAACGCAAGCGTGAACGCCGTAACCGTGGCCTTGTCGATTCCGTCCTGCGCCAACCGCGTGGTTAGCGTCGCCGCCAGCATAGCGAAGGGGAACCCCGACGAAACGCCGACGAAGAAGGCGGCGAGTGACTCTTTCTCGAGGTAGGGCTTAACCGATTCCCACAGGCTGCGCCGCTCCATCGCGGCTTGCTCGACTGCTTCGGCCATATGTCCTCCCATGAAAGCCCACGAGATTAACGGGAATGAGCAACATGGGAAGGGTGGATGAACCAGCCCTCAACAGCTATCGGATTAGTCCAATGCCCGAAACCGAAAAACCGAAAGGCGAACGCATCGCCAAGCTGCTCGCCCGTGCGGGTGTCGCCAGCCGCCGCGAAGTCGAGCGGATGATCGCAGACGGCCGTATCGCGCTGAACGGCAAGGTTCTGGAAACGCCGGCGACCATCCTCGAAACCCTGCGCGGCGTGACCGTGGACGGGAAACCGGTCGGCAAGGCCGAGCCCACGCGGCTGTTCCGCTTTCACAAACCGCCGGGCCTGCTGACCGCCGAGCGCGACCCCA
>DASWIR010000240.1:0-2933 GCA_036397575.1 Alteraurantiacibacter sp.
GATCAAGCCTGGCCCGCTTCTGATCGACGATCAGCGTCACCGCGGAGCCTGCGAGCTCCGGCTTTCTCGGCACGACCTGGTTCAGCGTGTAGATCGCGACCCCGTGTCCGCGCCGGGACATCTGTCTCGCAAGCTCCACCAACTGCTTCTCGGCTCCGCCGAAAGTGAGATTACTGATCACGTAGAGAATTCGCATGGCCTGTCATTTCACAAACGCCCGCCGGTGGGCGCGATGACCCTGCATCATGCCGATCGCCAGCCAGAGAAAGACCTGCGCTGGAACCGGGGTGAGGCTGCTCCCGGCAATGCTGGCGATCAAAAAGCTCGCCAATCCGGCCGCCGCACCCTGGTAAAAGCCACGCAAGCTGGGGCTCAAGGACGGATCGACGCTCAGTGCGCGAAAGCCCTTCCAGACTAGGGCGAAATAGGCGCAAACGAGAATCAGGCCGGCTATGCCAATGTCGAGAACGGTCTCCAGGTACGCGTTATGAGGCTGTCCGGTCCATAGAATCCCCCTGCGCATGGCATCGGACCAGAGAATCGATCCGAGGCCGTTGCCGTAAATCGGGCTTCGCAGCACCTCGGGCAGGAGCGGCAGCCATATTCCCTCGATGCGCCCCGCGCTGATCGCGTCGAGACCGCCTTCGACCCCGGTTTCCATCCGGTCATAGACTGCGCCGGGAAGGAGCAGCAGCGCGACCGCCGTCAGGAGCCCGAGAAAGACCAGAGTTTTTGCGCTGCGGTGCCAGAGCAGAAACAAGACGTTGACCACGATGAAACCGAAGAACGCGGCGCGCGAGAACGTAAGCACCAGCGCAACCACCACCAGCCCCATCGACGCCAGCAGCGCCAGCCTCAGCCCGGTTTCCTTTGTCTCGGCCCAGGTGAAGAGCAGCAGCGCGTAGGCGACCGCGTAGAGGCGCCCCAGGTCGTTCGCGTGCATCCCGAGCGCCGACAGGGTCTGGCGCGAGTCGGTGCCGCCCAGCTGGGCGAGCGTAACCCCTGACAGAAAGACGAACACGATGACCATCAAGGCCATCACCCAGATCGAGATCACCATGGGGACGAGGAACTTTTCCGACTTTTCGGACTTCGACACCGCGGCTCCGACCAGCAGCGCGAATACCACCAACAACAGCGGTCTGAACACCAGATCGCGAAGATAACCGGACGCGCTGTCGAACTGGAGCGGGTTGTTGTACATGAATAAGACGGGCGCGATGTCGCCGACATGGCGCGAACCCAGCGCGCCGGCGACGAGGAACGGAACGATGTACAGCCACAGTAGCGCGCGCGGCATGAAACGACGGATGCTGCCGTCGGCGAGCCCTTGCAACAGGCACGAGCCGAGTGTCGCGACCAGCAGCAGGTTGAGGGGATTGAGTCCGGTAATGCCGAGCATCGCGTGTGGAAAAACGTCGCTGCTCGAAATCGGCATCAAGACGATGAGCAGCACCACCCCGATGCGAAAGTCGCGCAGGATGAATGCGCAGCCGAGCAGCGAGACACACAGATACAGTGCGTTCATACCGGCGACGGCGACCGCCGATCCCCAGAAGGCGCCGAGCAGCGCGAGACCCCCGAGCGCGCAAGTCCTGGAGCCAATCCGGCGCCATGACCGCAGATCTTCCGGGGAGCGGTCGTCGTGGAGGACTGCGGCCATCGCTTTTGGACGTCCCGGCCTCAGGAAGAGCGGGAGCCGAGGAGCCTGTGAATGTCGCCCTGCCGCATCCCTTCAAGCAGCGCGCCGATGAATTCCTCCTGCCCGTTGAAAGCCTGTGCCGGATTCGAGGAAATACTGGATACCCTCACCAGCATGCCGTCCGGGATCCGGCCGGACAGACCGAACCTGAGCTGCACCATCAGCCGCTCCAGCCGCCCAAGGACCACGCGGTCTCCCATGGTGAACCAGTAGGTCACGGGCTCCGATCGCGGACCCCGCACGGCGCGCATGCGCGTCACGGGAATCGTTTTTTCCCGCAAGCGCAGCTGCCCGTGCAGAACGTTTCTGATCTCGAATCCCTGCGCCGCATAGCACACTTCCTGGCGATGCGCTTTCAACGCGTCGCTCTGGTCGCCGCCGTAGGCGAGCGTCAACATCATGCGCTCGCCCGGCGCGTTGACGTACGTGCGGCTCACGATCTGATCGTAAAGCCGCGCCAGATTGGCCTGCACATCGGGCGCCGGAACGATCGGAACGATCAACGGGTCGACGCTCCAGTCGCCGAACGACTTCGGAATGACCCTTTCGAGGTCGAAACTCGCTTGCCCCGGAGCGGGCGAGGGTCTGAGCGCAAGCGCGGCGCCGGCGGAGAGCACCATGGCTGCGCCCACAAGCAGCAATCGCCGCTCGAAGCGCTTCATGGCTGAGCCCGTGATGGCCGCAAAGCGGGCCATTGCCGCAGGAGAACGTCGAGGCCGAGCAGCAGCACCAGCGCGATCGCGAACAACGCCATGCCTGCGGATCCGTGAAAGAAGCTCTGTCCCGCCCCATCCCCGAAGTGAAAAGTGATCAGCACCAGGGCCATCACCCGCAGGAGATTCGCCGCGAGCGCGATCGGCACGATGCTCGCCAGCAGCACGACGGTGCGCGCCAGGTTGCCGGAGGCGGTCAAATAGAGGTACAGGACGCCCAGCGCGGCCAGGCTGAAGATCGAATTCAGCCCGGCGCAGGCGTCGGCGATCAGCAGCTGGTACTGCCCGATGCTGAGCACCACCCCGGACCGCGCAATCGGATACCCCAGCGCATAAAGCATGGACTCGACCGCTTGCGCCACCAGGCTCTTCAACGGCCCGGTCATGGACACGATGACGAAACCGGGAAGCGGCACGAGAAACACGAGGAAGAAGAGCGCAAACCACAGCCTGCGCAGCGCGTGCCATCCGCCGAGAAGCAGGACCGTGCCGGCGAACACCGGGACGTGCGAGCCGAC
>DASWIR010000241.1:0-2369 GCA_036397575.1 Alteraurantiacibacter sp.
AAGATCTCAAGACGAACAGTCGATGCGCTGGTCTCTACCGGGGCTACACCAATACACTCGCCGACGCGGCGTTCCCACCGAGTTGCCCGTGGGATCTATTCTCCAAGCTTGAGGCAACGCCATTGAGTGGAATCCATCGCGCAATGAGTTCGAGGACTGGCTCCGCGCCGGTCATGCACTGGAATGAGTTGAGTTGAAGCGAGGTTCTACCCCCGATAAACAGTCTCGAGCGTCAAATCGGCCTTGCATGCAGCTGCTTGACCGTTCACGCCTCGAGGCCATCGCCAGCGGCAACTGAATTGAGGCCCTTGAACCCCCGCACTGGTTGACCTTAAGCGACGTGTGCGAGGATTCCTCAGACGACGCCGACAGTTCGGTTTTCGCTTGAAGCTGAATCCCGATGGTCCGTTCGGCAAACCCCCGATCGCACCACTCAAGCGATCCGGGCTCCTGCCGGTAAAGGATCGATGCGGGCCGCTGGCTTCATCGGCTCGGTCGAATCTAGGGAGGTTTCCGTATCCGATCGGGCTGGAGCCGGGCGTAATTTGCTCACATCGAATCCATGAGACCTAGGAGATTCCCGATGTCCGATCTGATGTTGAGAGAAGCGACGCCGCACCAGGAAACGAGCCTGGTTGAACAATTCATGGAACCGATCACCCGCCTGCGCGACGAGGTCGACCGCGTGTTCGACGATTTCCCGATGCGCTGGCCGGCGTTTGCTCGCCTGCCCGCGCGCTTCGGCGCCTTGCTGCCGACCCCAGCGATCGAAATGACCGAGACTGACAAGGCCTACAAGATCAATGTCGAGGTGCCCGGCATTCCCGCCAGTGAGATCGAGGTCGAGGCCGAAAAGGGCCTGCTCGTGATCAGCGGCGAGAAGAAGGAAGAGCGCGAAGAGAAGGAGCGCGACTGCGTCCGCTCCGAGCGCAGCTACGGCGCGTTCGAGCGGCGGATCGCTCTGCCGCGCGATGCCGATCTCGATGCAATCGAGGCCAAGGCGTCGGACGGCGTCCTCACGATCACCGTCGCGCGCGACAGGAAGGCCGCGCCCGAGCGCCGCAAGATCGAGATCACGGGCACGAAGAAGAGTTGACCGGCTTGCCGTCCGCCGCACCGGCACTCGTCCCCCACCCCACGGCCGGGCGGACGGCAATGACAGCGAAGAGGCGCCCCGAAGGCGGGCTCTTACGCCAGGGGCCGTTCCGATCCCCCTCGGAACGGTCCCTTCCTTTTCAGGCCCTTCGCTGGGATGCGGCGGGCGCGTGACCGCTTCCGGAACATTCCGTAGTGAGCGGGAGGGGTGAAACCGCCATTCTGTCGAATATTCCAATCGCCAACGGGAGGCCGCAATGAGTGCAACCGGGCTCGACGTGTTCGACAAGACCATCCAGACTACCCATGTCTGGCTCGATGAGATCTCGGAGCGGATCGGCCCCGACCGGCAGCTCGCCTGGAAGGTTCTCTCGACCGTGCTCCACAAGCTGCGCGACCGGCTCCAGCCCGACCTGGCGGCGCATCTCGGCGCGCAGCTGCCGCTGCTCGTGCGCGGCGCCTATTACGACCTTTACGAACCCTCGAAGCAGCCGCTCGAGAATACCGGCGGCGAGGAATTCGTCGCGGAGGTCTCCGATTGGCTGTCCGATGCGCGTCCGGTCGATCCGAACGACGCAATCGCCGCCGTATTCGCGGTGCTCGATTCCCATGTTTCGCAAGGCCAGCTCGACAAGGTCCGTCATGCGCTGCCTAGGAGCATCCGCGTGTTGTGGCAGGTGGAGGAGCCGTCCGAGAACGGCTGAGTCGAATTGCCGCCTCCGATCCGATACCACTCCAACCATCTTCAGGAGACCGGCCGATGACCTACGAATTCAAAAGCGGGACACCCCGCAGGATGCTGCTCGGGATTCTGGTGATCATTGCGATCATCGTCTTCGTTTCGCTGTTCCTCTTCGCACCATTCGGCGACGTTGTGCCGAAAGAGAAGCAGGCCGAAAAGCTCCCCACCAGCGAATGGACCACCGCTCCCGAGGGCCCCAAAGTGCAAGTCGACCTGCCCGATCACGGTCCCGTCACCAACACGCCGGCAGACCCGGCGGATTCCGGGCAGGACGAAGCGGAATAAGCGATGGCATCCGAGACGCCACCATCGACCTCGCTCTCGCCCGCTTGCAACTTGCGGTGCTCAACATGAACGGGAAATTCGTTGCTTGGAGGGATGAGGCGATCAGCCTGCTCCACGCGCTGCGGAAGGAAAAGCTCCATCGCGTCGAGCTTCTGATGACCGGTTACAACGGGTTTCATGAGGCGCGCGCGGGCCGGATGATCGACGCGAGTCACGAATTCGCCGAAAAGCTCAGGTCCGAAATCGC
>DASWIR010000242.1:0-4073 GCA_036397575.1 Alteraurantiacibacter sp.
ATAGACCTGCCCCAACATTTCGGGGCCCGCATCCACCAGATCGACCAGCAGGCGCGCCAGATCCGCGACATGGATCAACGAACTCCTTCCCTCCCGCGGCATGGGAACCACGCCCCACTTCGCCGCGCGGAACAGCTCGAAGATTTCCGTGTCCCGCGGACCGAACACGCCGGGCGGGCGCACCACCGTCCAATCGAGCGGGGAGGCCTTGACGATCTCCTCCCCCCGCCGTTTCGAGGCGCCATAGGTCGAAAGCTCCGGCTCGCGCGCGGCAAGCGACGAGACATGGACGAAGCGTCCCACCCCCGCATCGAGCGCCGCGCCGGCCACTTCGCGCGTACCCAGCGCATTGCACGCCTCGAACACGGCCGGATCGGGAGTGTTCACCACGCCCGCGACATGGATCACAGCCCGGGCGCCATCGACCAGCGCGTCGAGAGCAGGCCGCGCCGAGATATCCCCGCGGACCCAGGTGACGCCTTCTCGTCCTTCCTGCGGGCGCCGCGTGAGCGCGCGCACCTCCAGCCCGCGCGCGGCAGCCTCATCGAGCACCGCCTGCCCCACAAAGCCGGTCGCACCGGTGAGCGCGATAGTCACATCAGCACCATGTGGTCGCGGTGGATCACGGCGGCGCGCGGCGCGTAACCGAGGATTGCCTCATGCTCGGAGGAGCGGCGACCCATCAGCTTTTCGCATTCCGCGCTGCCATATTCGGCAAGGCCCTGCGCCAGCGGGCGGCCATCTGCATCTTCCACGCTGACCGGATCGCCGCGCTCAAAACTGCCTTCCACCGAAGTAATTCCGCTCGCCAGAAGGCTCGCGCCGCGCATGAGCGCCTTGGCGCAGCCGGCATCGACCACCAGCCGCCCCTTCATCCGCATCCGCCCACCAAGCCAGGCCTTGCGCGCGCCATCCTTGCGCCGCGGGAGGAACAGGGTCCCGCGGTTCTTCGACAGCGCCCGGCCCAGCGGCGCGCCCTGCGTACCATTGACGATGGCCAGCACGATCCCCGCGCGCTCGGCGATTTCGGCCGCCTGCAGCTTCGAGACCATGCCGCCCGAACCCATGCCCGAGCGCGAGCCGGGTGAAGCCATGGCCCGCACCTCCTCGCTCACGCCCTTGACCACCGGGATCAGCTTCGCGCCCTTCTGCGCGGGGTCGCGGTCGTAGAGACCGTCGACATCGGAGAGCAGAACCACCGCATGGGCCTGCGCCGCCTGGGCCACGCGAGCGGCCAGCCTGTCATTATCGCCGAAGCGGATTTCCTCGGTGGCGACGGAATCGTTCTCGTTGATCACCGGCACCGCACCCGCCTGCAACAGCCGGCCAATGGTGGCGGCTGCATTGAGGTAGCGGCGGCGGTCTTCGAGATCCTCAAGGGTCAACAGCAATTGCGCGGCAACCAGCCCTTCCTTGCCCAGCAGTTCCGACCACAATTCCGCCAGCGCGATCTGGCCGACGGCGGCTGCGGCCTGCGCATCGGCAAGGCTGCTGCGTCCGCCCTCTTCCAGGCCGAGCCTTGCCGCGCCGAGCGCGATCGCACCGGAGCTGACAACCACCACGTTCTGGCCGCGGCTGCGCGCTTCGGCGATCTCGCGCGCGAGGCTCGCCAGCCAACGGCGCCGCGCCTTGCCGTCGCGGCCGACCAGCAGCGCGGAACCGACCTTCAGCACCAGCAAGGGCGCCTTGGCCGCGTCCGACAGATCAATAAGGCCAGTGATGCTCATGGTGGCGCGACTTAGCGAAGCGCGAGGAGAGAAGGAAGTGCGCTCAATCGAGCGGGGACCAGGGCTGCGCCTCGGCCTCTTCGCCCACATGGCTGCCCGGCTCTTCGGTTCCGGTCACCTCCGGAAGGTATGCGAGCAGGGCATCGAGCAACTCGGCCATTCCCTCTCCGGTGGCGCCGGAGATCGGATAGACTTTCTCGACCCCGGCGGTGCGCAATTCCGCGGCGAAACCTTCGACCAGTTCCGGATCGGCAAGGTCGACCTTGTTGAGCGCTACGAGGCGCGGCTTCTCTTCCAGCCCCTCCCCATATGCCGCCAATTCGTCCTCGATCGTTGTCAGCGCCTCGGCCGGATCGGCCCCTGCGATGTCGATCAGGTGGACGAGCACGCGGCAGCGCTCGACATGACCGAGGAAGCGGTCGCCGACACCCGCACCTTCCGCCGCCCCCTCGATAATTCCGGGAATATCGGCGAGCACGAATTCCCGGCCCTTGTGGCTCACGACGCCGAGCTGCGGGATCAGCGTGGTGAAGGCATAGTCGCCGACCTTGGCCTTGGTGTTCGAGACGCGGTTGATGAAGGTCGACTTGCCGGCATTGGGAAGGCCGACGAGGCCCGCATCGGCGAGCAGCTTAAGCCGCAGCCAGACCCACATCTCCTCCCCGGGCTCGCCGGGCTGGTGCTGGCGCGGGGCGCGATTGGTACTGGTCTTGTAACTGGCATTGCCGCGGCCGCCCATGCCGCCTTCGAGCAGGACGAGGCGTTGGCCGGCCTCGGTGAAATCGGCAAGCACTTCTTCGCGGTCTTCGGAAAGGACCTGCGTGCCCACGGGGACTTTGACGACCAGATCGGGCGCACCGGCCCCGGTGCGGTCCTTGCCCATGCCATGCGCGCCGCGTTTCCCCTTGAAATGCTGCGTATAGCGGAAATCGATCAGCGTGTTGAGCGCGGGCACGGCCTCGAACACGATGTCGCCCCCTTTACCGCCATTGCCGCCGTCGGGCCCGCCATATTCGATGTATTTCTCGCGCCGGAAGCTCACCGCGCCCGGCCCGCCGGCACCCGACTTGATGAATATCTTGGCCTGGTCGAGGAAGTGCATGATTGGGTTATCCGGCGGTTGGGGCGCTTCGCTAGGGCGGATAGACGGTGCCGGATACGGACCTTATGCAAGTCCGCGCAGACATCACTGAAACAACCCATTTTCTTCGGCAAAACTGGTGGAGCCGAGCGGGATCGAACCGCTGACCTCGTCATTGCGAACGACGCGCTCTCCCAACTGAGCTACGGCCCCGTTCCAGTGTGCTTGCCTGCGGCAAATCGGAGCCAATGCTCCGCCGCGAGGAGCGCGCCTCCTAGCGAAAAGCCCTGCTACAGGGAAGGGCAAAATGCATTGCGTCACGCGCGAATATTGCGGGTAGGAAAATGCCCGGACCGCACAGGGCGGCCCGGGCATCCGGATTGCGTAATGCGCTTGCGATTAATCGCGCGTCGCGCCCATAAAGCGCAGGAGGAACAGGAACATGTTGATGAAATCGAGATAGAGGCTGAGCGCTCCCATCACGACCATCTTGCCCACCGGATAGGCAGCAGCCACGCCGGGATTGGTCATCTTCATCTGCTGAACGGCGACATACTCGCTCTTCAGGCGCTGCGTATCATAGGCCGTGAGACCAGCGAAGATCAGCACACCGAGGAAGCTCACCGCCCACATCAGCGTTTCCGACTGCAGCCACATGTTCAGCAGGCTGGCGATCAGCAAGCCGACAACGCCCATGATGAGGAAGGTGCCGAAGCCCGACAGATCGCGCTGCGTGGTATAGCCGTAGAGGCTGAGCCCCGCGAACGCGCCGGCCGTGGCGAAGAAGGTCGCCGCGATGGACGCCCCGGTATAGACGAGGAAGATCGTCGAGAGCGACAGGCCCATCAGCACCGCGAAGCCCCAGAACATCCCCTGGAGGGTGGTGGTGGAAAACTTGTTCCGGCCGAAGCTCATGGCCAACACGATCGCCAGCGGCGAAAGCATCACAATCCAGGCCAGCGGACCGGACATGATGGTATAGACGAAGCCGCTGGTCGCAGTCAGCATCGCCACGAGGCCTGTCAGGAGCACGCCCGAGGCCATATAATTGTAGATCGAGAGCATATGCCTGCGCAGCCCGGCATCGAAGACTTCGCCGGTGCGGGCAACACCGCCCGAAAGGCCCGGAGACGCCCCGAAGCCCGTGCGGCCGAGGCCTTCGCGGGACGAACGGTTTTCGTTCCAATCTGCCATTTTTGAACCCTACTCCGATTGCCAGCCTCCATGACGGGCCGGTACGCTTTGAATATCGTCGGTTGCGCCGC
>DASWIR010000243.1:0-3623 GCA_036397575.1 Alteraurantiacibacter sp.
GATATCGAGTTCGTTGAACATGATCTCGGCGACGGGTTCATAGCCGCCTTCGGCCGCCCAGCTCGAACGGAAATTGCCGCGGCACAGATGGATCGCCCGGACCATGTCGGCAGGCGCGCTGGCGAAGCTGTCATTGATGAGCTGCGCATATTGGCGGGTGGTCGCATCGGGATCGAGCCCGCGCTTCCTCGCATCCTCGCGCTGCTCGTCGTCGCACAGATAGGCCAAATTGGTGTCGTCCATCTGGATGTAGCGGCAGCCGGCATCGGCAAGCTGGGTCACCTCGTCGCGATAGGCGGCGGCGACATCGGCGTAGAAGCCGTCCATTTCGGGATAGATGTCTTCGGGGATGCCCGCGCGGCCGGCGCGGAAATGGAGCATGCTGGGCGAGGGAATCGAGACCTTCGGCGTCCTGGTCACCTGCGAGGCAAGGAACTGGTAGTCCGCCAGCTGGATCGGCTTCACATGCTCGACCTTGCCGGTCACGACCATCACTGGCGGGGCGAAATGCACGTCCTTGCCGGCATCGTTCTTGAATGCCTTCTTCAGTCCGCCGCGCTCCTCGACGCCCGAGAGCTGGAGCAGGAAGTCCGTATGGAAGAAGAACCGGCGGAACTCGCCATCGGTGATGGCCTCGAGGCCGAGCCCTTCCTGCCATTTCACCAGTTCGGCGATGGCTTCATCCTCGACGGTGCGCAATTCGCCGGCATCGATCTCGCCGGCGGCGTATTTCTCGCGCGCGTCGAGCACGGATTTTGGACGAAGGAAGGAGCCGACATGGTCGGCGCGGGACGGCAGCTTGGCACTCATGCGATAAAGTCCTGTCTGGGCAATGGTATTAACAATGCCAGGGTCTTTACGCGGGCTCGCGCTCGGCTGGTGCGGTTCCAATAGTCCAAAGCGCGCGCCCGCTGCAACGGTCAATTTCGTGGCGCTTGACCGGACTCGCGCGACAAAAGTAAGCAACACTTACGATTATGCGCCGGAAGAGCGCCACCTGGGAGGATCGATGGCCGACATCCGGCTCTATCACTGGGAGCCCAATGCCAATTCCGGCAAACCCATGCTTGCGCTGGGTGAGAAGGGCGTGAAGTGGGAAAGCCATTACATCGACATGCTGGAATTCGACCAGCACAAGCCGGAATATCTGGCTATCAACCCGCAGGGCACCATCCCGGCAATGGTCCATGACGGCCGAGTGCTGACCGAAAGCACCGCGATCATGGAATATGTCGACGAGGCATTCGACGGGCCGCCGCTGATGCCGGCCGACCCGCGCACCCGCTGGCGTATCCGCTGGTGGATGAAGTTCATGGATCAGTGGCTCGGCCCCTCCTTCTCGATGATCGGCTGGAGCACCTTCATCGGCCCAATGGTGCGCGAACGGCCACAGGAGGAGCTGGAAGCCGCAATCGAGCGGATTCCCCTGCCCGAGCGCCGCCGTGCCTGGCGCAAGGCGATGTATGGCGAATTCGCCGAGGAGGAGCTGGCGGAAAGCCGCCGCCGTGTGGCATTGGGCGTTGACCTCCTCGAAAAGGAGCTGGGCAAGCGCGAATATGTCGCCAGCAGCCAGTATTCGCTGGGCGACATCAATGTGTTCAATTCCACCTATTCGTTGCCTCTGGGCCAGCCGGAATTGTGCAACAGGGAACGCACTCCCAATATCATGCGCTGGCTTCGTACGGTTTATCTCCGCCCCGCCGTGCAGGAGACGTGGAAGATCGGCAGCGGTCGGATCGTCGACCGTTTCCACGCAATGATGGAGGAATGGGGCGAATGAGCGATCCGGTCCTCTATCACGGCGAGCCCAATGGCCCGTCGCTGTCGGTGCTGGCCGCGTTGCATGAAAGCGCGCTCGACATCGAATGCCGCAACATCAACCTGCTGGCGGCTGAGCGGCATATCCTCCCTGGCGTCGAGGAAGGAATAGCGCGCGACATGGCGGTGGAAGGCGAAGGCCCGGTGCTGCTGATCGACGGTGAAGCGATGAGCGAGGCAGTGTTCCTCGCGCAATATTTCGACGAACGCGTGGGCGGCTGCGGGCTCCAGCCGGACGACCCGTATGAGCATTGGCAAATGATGATGTGGTGCCGCCAGGCGACAGAGCGCCTGGCCCCTGCCTGCGCCTATCTCGGCGCCTTCGCCCATGCCCAGGCGCGGCTGGTGGCGATGGAACACAGGCGCTTTGCCGAAATGATGACTGCGGTCCGCAACGAGGATCTGAAGGCCCGCTGGCAGGAATTGCGCGGCGGAAAAGCCGATGAGGCGAAGATTGCGGATTCGAAAGAGAAGGTCGCGCAGTTCGCCGATCGTATCGAAGGCCAACTCGCCGACGGGCGCGAATGGCTGATGGGCCGCTTCTCGATCGCCGATCTCGAAACATTCGCCTGGCTGCGCTCGATGCGCAGCCTTGAGACCGAAGCCTTCGCCGGGCGCGATCGCTGCCTTGCCTGGATGGACAGGGTGGAAGCGCGCGAAAGCGTGCAATGGGCGCTGGCGCAAGCTGCCACCGAAGACCCGGAGAATCGCTTTGCGCCGGGGCCGGAAATCAACCGCTGGGGCTGACGCCTCGGTGAGCAATCTTTGGGGGCAAGTGGTATGAGAAGGTTCAAGTTCGGCATTGTGGTCCTGGCGGCATCGCTGATTACCGCCTGCAACCAGTCGCCCGAAGGCGTGTCCGGCGAGCTGATCGCATCGGCCCCGGAGGGCGAATGGCTGAGCTATGGCCGCGATTACGGCGAGCAGCGCTACAGCCCGCTCGACCAGATCAACGCCGATAATGTGGGTGAGCTCGGTCTTGCCTGGTTCGCCGATCTGGACACGGCGCGAGGGCAGGAGGGCACTCCGCTGGTCATCGATGGCCGGATCTTCATCACCACTGCATGGAGCAAGGTGAAGGCATACGACGCGAGGACCGGAGAACCCGCATGGGAATATGATCCGCAAGTTCCCGGCGAAACAGCGGTGAAAGCCTGCTGCGACGTGGTCAATCGCGGCCTTGCCGCATGGGGTGACAGGCTGTTCGTAGGCACGCTTGACGGGCGGCTCGTCGCGCTCAACCGCGACACAGGTAAGGAAGTTTGGAGCACGATCACAGTCGACCAGTCCAAGCCCTATACGATCACCGGCGCACCCCGGGTGATCGGCGGCAAGGTGATCATCGGCAATAGCGGCGCGGAGTTCGGCGTGCGCGGCTATGTCACTGCTTACGACGCAGAAAGCGGTGAGCGGCTGTGGCGCTTCTACACAGTGCCGGGCGGACCGGAAGATGCTGGTAGCGAGCCGGAATATCTCGCGAATGCCCGCGAGACCTGGAACGGCGAATGGTGGGAACTGGGTGGGGGCGGCACCGTGTGGGACGCGATGGCCTACGACCCGGAGCTCGACTTGCTCTATATCGGCGTCGGCAACGGGGCTCCGTGGAACCAGGCCTACCGCTCGCCGGGCGGCGGGGACAATCTCTACCTCTCCTCGATCGTCGCCATTCGCCCCGATACGGGCGAATATGTCTGGCACTATCAGGAAACGCCTGGCGAGACATGGGACTTTACCGCCACCCAGCACATCATGCTGGCCGATCTCGAGATCGGGGGCGAGATGCGCAAGGTGCTGATGCAGGCACC
>DASWIR010000244.1:0-4185 GCA_036397575.1 Alteraurantiacibacter sp.
AAAATACGCGGGTAAAACTTTCCTACACGCCCCGATTCTGACAGGGCGGGAGCATGGCCTATGCGAATCCACGCTGCTCGATAGGGGCAAAACCACGGAATCGAAGGGTGACAAACGGGATGGACGAAATCCGATCCAAACCGCTGATTTGTCTTCGAAACGACTGGGACAGATTTAGTCGAATTCCGGCCGGTTCGCGTGTCGCGAGGGGTTACACCCGATGACCCCCGCCGCCCGCGTCCAGTCGGCGATCGAGCTGCTCGATTCGGTGATCGAGGCCGCACGGAGCAGTGGCCCGCCGGCCGATCGCATTCTCTCCGAATGGTTCAGGGCGCATCGCTTCGCCGGGTCGAAGGACCGGCGGGCAATCCGCGAACTGGTTTACGATGCGATCCGTGCCTGCGGCCCGGTGCCAGGCAGCGGCCGGGCGGCGATGTTGCGGCTTGCGGAAACCGACGCTGCATTGGCGCAGCTGTTCGATGGGTCGAACTACGGTCCCGCACCGATCGATCCTGGCGAACCCGCGGCAGAAGGCGGGATCGCGCCTGCATGGCTGATGGAGCGCCTCGCGGCTTCCGGCGTGAGCGGCGAGGAGGCCGAAGCGCTTCTCTCCCGCGCGCCGCTGGACATCCGGGTGAACGCCCTCAAGGCCTCGCGCGATACGATCCGCCTGCCGGAACCGGCAGAGAAACTCGCTGCGCCGGGTGCGCTCCGGTTGCCTGCCGGGACGCAGGTCGAGCAGTGGGAGGAATATCGCTCCGGCATCATCGAAGTGCAGGATGGCGGCAGCCAGCTTGCCTGCGAGGCCGTGCATGCAATGCCGGGCGAGACCGTGATTGACTTGTGCGCCGGGGCCGGAGGCAAGACCTTGGCGCTCGCCGCTGCGATGAGGAATGAAGGACAGATCGTTGCCGCGGACACCGACCGTGGGCGGCTTTCACGCCTCGGACCGCGTGCCGAACGCGCCGGCGCCAGCAATATTCAGACGGTACTGCTCGATCCGGGCCGCGAGCTGGAAATGCTGGAAGGCTGGCGGAAGGAGGCCGATGCCGTTCTGGTCGACGCGCCATGTTCGGGCACGGGCACATGGAGACGCAACCCCGAAGCCCGCTGGCGGCTGACCGAGGCGCAACTCACCGGCTATGTCCAAACGCAGGATCGCCTGCTCGATATCGCTGCCGAGTTGGTGAAGCCGGGCGGGCGGATCACTTTCGTCACATGTTCGCTGCTGGACGATGAAGGCGCGGAGCGAATCGCTGCTTTCGTCGCCCGCCATCCCGATTGGCACGCGGTTGCGCCCGAACTGCAGCGCGGAATCCAGCGAGGGCAGGGAGTCCGGCTTTCTCCGTTCCATCATGGAACGGACGGATTTTTCATCGCATGTGCAGGAAAGCCGTGTTAGCGTTCTTGCCATTATGGCAGTTCCAGGCATCCCCACACTGCCCGCGACTAAGGAGTTTGTGATGCGTTATTCACCCGCAGCCGCCGCGCTTGCACTGCTTGCCGCAGTGTCGTCGAGCGTGAGCTACGGCGCGGATTACGAACCGGATCCGCTGGCCGCTGCGCTTGTCGCGGCGGGCAAGGCGAAGCTGCAAGCCGGTGATACGCAGGGCGCGACCGACCAGTTCGAAGCCGCGCTTACGGTCGATCCCGGCTACTCTGCGATCTATCTGGATCTGGCCGAGGCTGCCCGCGTCGAAGGATTGCAGGGCAAGGCAATCCATTATTATCGCGAAGCGCAGGAGCGCGATCCCGACAATTTTGCCGCGATTTCAGGAGAGGGCGAAGCGCTGCTGGAAAAGGGTGCGTTGGAGAAAGCGCGAGTGAACCTTTCCAAGCTCGAATCGCTATGCGGAGAAAGCTGTGCCGAGACGCGTCAGCTTGCCGCCGCGATCGCCAATGATTCCCGGTCGATGGTATTGACGGCCGAGGCGGTGACGCCCGAGCCTGTCATCACGCAGAACTGACGCGGTTCAGCGCTTGCCCCGAAATTCGGTAACGATGGCGCGATAGATTTCGCGCTTGAAGGGGACGATCAGGTCCGGCAGCAATTCCGGATCGACCCATTTCCATTCGCAGAATTCCGGGTGTTCGTGGGCATCGAGGTCGATGTCGGAGTCCTCGCCGGTGAAGCGCACCAGAAACCAGCTTTGGCGCTGGCCGACATATTTCCCGCCCCACAGCTTGCCCTGCAGCTCGGGTGGGAGGTCGTAGAACAGCTCATCTTCGAGCTGCGCGACCACTTCGAGATGCCTGGGCCGGGCACCGGTTTCTTCGGCAAGTTCCCGGATCATGGCCGCTTCCAGGTCTTCCCCATCGTCCACGCCGCCTTGCGGCATCTGCCACCAGTCGCCTTCCTTATTGTCGATGCGCTTGCCGACGAAAGCGCGGCCTTCCGCGTTTACCAGCATCACGCCCACGCAGGGGCGGTAAAGGCGGCGATCGCGGATCAACTCCTACGCTCCAGCACCCTCTCTATCGCCTCGAACAGCGCATTCATGTCCGCCGCGGTGCTCGGCAACGCTCTGCGCATCTGGACGAAGCCGTGGATCATTCCTTCTGCCTCGATGGAGGTGAGTTCGACGCCCGAGGCCGCCAGCCTCGCGCCATATTCGCGGCCCGAATCCCGCAGCGGATCGAGTCCTGCGGTGAGCAGCACGGTCGGCGGCGTACGCGAATGGTCGGTGCGCAGCAGCGGATAGTTGCGCGGGCTTTCCGGATCGGGCGCATAGGACCGGGTAAACCAGCCCATCACTTCGCGCGTGAGGAACAGCCCATCGCCGAAATCGCGCATGCTGTCATGGTCTTCGATCGCGCTGGCGATGGGATAGACCGGCACCTGCATGATCACGGGCACCTGTGCCGGATCGTCCAGCAGGGCTAGCGTGGTGACGATGGTGAGGTTTCCGCCCGCACTGTCGCCCATAGTGATCAGGCCCGTAACTTCCAGCCCCAGCTCCGCAGGCGATGCCGCGATCCAGCGCGCGGCCGCCTCGCAATCGTCCGGTGCGGCGGGAAAGGGATTCTCGGGCGCCAGCCGGTAATCCACCGACACCACCGGGAGGCCGGTGCGCGCGGCAATTTCCGTGCACAGGCTGTGATAGGATTCCAGGTCGCCGATCACGAAACCGCCGCCATGAAAAAACACGATCACCGGTCCTGGATCGCGGCTGTCCTTCGCGTCGTAGAGGCGCAACGGGATTTCACCTGCCGGGCCGGGACAGGCAAGGTCGCGGATCACTGCCAGATCAAGTGGAGGAATGTCGGCCATTTCGGCCATCTTGCCCGCCGCCGCCCGCGCATCGGCCAGCGGCAACTCATGAATCTGCGGCTGCTGCAGCGCCTCGAGCATATCGAGAAAGGCGCGCACATCCGGACGAATGGTGTTGTCGGTGCTACTCATTTCGATCCCTTCACCTGTCAGCAATAGAGACTCATCCGGGCATTGCCAGTGCACGAATATTGCGCGCGACAGAAAAACTTGATTGCGTGGGGCACAGGGCGAACCTAACTCGCGTCCTATATTGGAGAGACGCGTCGAGGCACGCGCCAAAAGGACTTTTGACATGGCGACCCAGCTGGTCGAACCAATGGCCGACAGCGCAGCCCCCGATTCCGTCGTCGTTCGCTTTGCGGGCGACAGCGGCGACGGGATGCAGCTGACAGGCGGGCAGTTCACCCTTTCGACGGCGCTTGCGGGTAACGACCTTGCGACCTTCCCGGACTTTCCGGCGGAAATTCGCGCGCCTCAGGGCACGCTGTTCGGCGTCTCCGCCTTCCAGATCAATTTCGGCTCGCGCCAGATCAACACAGCGGGCGACGCGCCGGACGTGCTGGTGGCGATGAACCCGGCGGCGCTGAAGGTGAACCTGGAAGCATTGAAGCCCGGCGGGCTGATCATCGCCGACACCGGCGAGTTCACCAAACGCAACCTCGACAAGGCAAAATACGAGAGCAATCCGATCGAGGACGGCAGTCTCGCCAAGTGGGATGTTCTCGCATTCGACATCAGCGCGCTGACGCTTGAAGCCGTGAAGCCTTTCGGCCTTGGTAACAAGGAAGCGCTGCGCTCCAAGAACATGTGGACGCTGGGCCTCGCGCTGTGGATGTTCGACCGCCCGCGCGAGCCGCTCCACGAATGGCTGAAGGCCAAGTTCAAGAGCAAACCGGACATCGCCAACGCCA
>DASWIR010000245.1:0-8131 GCA_036397575.1 Alteraurantiacibacter sp.
GAGCCATTTCTTTACCATCGCCGCCCCGCGCGAATTCTACGCACAGTGGCTGGCGGCGAAGCTGGCCGAGTTTCGCAAGGTCAATTCCGAGGCGCGCTTCCAGTTGATCGGCGGTGACGATGTCGACTTTACCGAGGCCAATCTCGACATCGCGGTGCGGCTGGCGGAAGGTCCGGGCGAGCTCGAAGGAGTGCAAATCGCACCTGCCAAGCGCGTGCTGGTGGCGGCCAAGGACGCGCCGGACGAATGGATCGAATGGCCGGGCATGACTCTTCCCGAGGGCGCCGAGGCGCTGTTGCAGGTCGGCAATGCCGGTCAGGCGCTGGCGAGCGCGCTTGCAGGGCTGGGGCGGACCCGGCTGCCGTTGCTGCTCGCCGAGCAGGCGCTGGAAAGGGGCGAGCTTGTCGCACTGGAAGAGGCGGAGGACTGCCGCCGCGCCTATTGGCTGATCGCTCCGCGCCCGCAATGGCGGCAGAAGAAGGTGAAGGCGCTGGTCGAGTTCCTGTCGGCCCAATGAGCCGGACGGATATACCTAGTCTCGAAACCGAACGGTTCATCCTTCGCCCGCTGGAGCGCGGCGATGCGGCGGCGCTGTTCCCCACTTTCGCCGATCCTGAGCAGATGCGGTACTGGAGCCGCGGCCCGTTCGAAAGCGAGGAAGAACTCGCCGACTGGTTCTGTGACAAGGACTGGAATGGGCGGAGCTGGGTGGTGGTGGCGAAGTCCGGTGGTCCTGCGCTTGCGCGGCTGGTGGCTTCGGCGGAAGGTGATGGCGTGAGCCAGATCGGCTATCTTGTGGTGCGCGAGCAGCAAGGGCAGGGCATCGCTGGCGAAACGCTGCCTGCCTTGATCGGTCACCTGTTCGCCGCCGAGGAGAAGCACAGGATCTGGGCGGACACCGACCCCGACAATATACGTTCCAACCGCCTCCTCGAAAAGCTCGGCTTCACGATGGAGCGGAGGCTGAAGGCCAGCTGGCGCACACATATCGGCGTGCGGGACAGCTTTATCTGGGGCCTTTCCGCGAGCGACTGGGCGGCGCGGTGACAATCGCCATGTGCCGGCCTATGATCGGCCTATCGAATTGCCACCGAGGATCCCGGACATGCGCACGCGCCTCTACTCGCTCGACGAGCTGGACGACATCCCCGGCACCAAGGTTTTCAATGCCCTGCGCTCGCGTCAGGCCTATCACCTGCACAAATTCTGCATGTCGCTGATGAAGGCGGAAAACCGTGAGGAATTCCGCAAGGACGAGCGCGCATATCTCGAAACGTTCCGGATGAGCGACGAGCAAAAACAAGCCGTGCTGGGTCGCGATTTCAACCAGCTGATCGAACTGGGCGGCAATATCTATTTCCTCGTCAAACTTTCCAACACCGATGGCTGGAGCGCGCAGAGGGCCGTGGGCTCGATGACCGGTATGACGCCCGACGAATATGCCGCAATGATGCGTTCCGGGGGGCGTGGGATCGAGGGCAACCGCTCGATAAAGGGCGGCGACTGACAATGGCACGGATCACCGCCGGCATCGCCACCAGTCATGTCCCCGCGATCGGCGCGGCGATCGATCTCGGCAAGACGCAGGACGAATATTGGAAGCCGGTGTTCGACGGCTATGAATGGGTCAAGCAATGGCAGCAGGGGGAGGAGCCCGACGTCGTTATCCTGTGCTATAACGACCACGCCTCGGCGCTGATGCTGGATGTCGTGCCGACTTTTGCTCTCGGCATGGCGGAGGAGTTCCAACCGGCCGACGAAGGCTGGGGCTCGCGCCCCGTGCCGACGGTGATGGGCGATCCGATCCTTGCCGCGCATTTGGCCGAGCAGCTTGTCATCGACGAGTTCGATCTCACGCTGATGAACGACATGGATGTCGATCACGGCCTCACCGTGCCGCTCTCGCTGGTTTTCGGCCAGGTCGAGGAATGGCCGGTGCGGGTGATCCCGCTGGCGGTCAATGTCACGCAGTTTCCCACCCCCTCCGCCGACCGGTGCTGGCAACTGGGCGCGGCGATCCGCGATGCTGTCGAAAGCTATCCCGCTGACCTCAACGTGCAAGTCTGGGGCACGGGCGGGATGAGCCATCAGTTGCAGGGTCCGCGCGCGGGATTGATCAACCCTGAGTTCGACAATGCCTTCCTCGACGATCTTGCCCGCAATCCCGATCGCCTGCGCAAGATTACGCGGCTCGAGTTTCTCCGCGAGGCTGGCAGCGAAGGGATCGAGCTCATCATGTGGCTCATCATGCGCGCGGCGATGGGAGAGCAGGTGGAGGAGTTGCAGCGCTTCTACCGGGTCCCGGCCTCCAACACCGCGGTCGGCCATGCGGTTTATCGCCCGCTGGAGATCGCTGGCTTGCGGGCCGAAGCGGCCGAATAGCCTCCATCTTCCTTTGACAGCGCCGACAAAGCGCAGCAATTGTAACGAGGGATAAGGTTGCCCGTTATGGGCATGCGAGAGCGGGTGTGTCCGCACCGGCTGGGAGAGGAAAACAGAGCAAATGGCCAATAACCGCGCCTCGGTGCGTGCTGCATTCATAGCGGTCACGACGCTGTTCTTCGCCTGGGGATTCATCACCTCGCTGATCGATCCCCTGGTTGCCGCAGTGAAGGGTATCTTCGTCCTTTCCGACACCGAGGCGCAGCTTTCCGCTTTCGCCTTTTTCATCGCCTATGGAGTGGTGAGCTTCCCTGCGGCGGTGCTGATCGCACGGGTCCGGGCGGTTCCCTCGATTCTGCTTGCGCTCGCCCTGATGGCGCTCGCTTGCATCGTCATGCTGGTGGCTGCGAACATGGCGATTTACGCGGTGGTGCTGCTCGGCCTGTTCGTGCTGGCGAGCGGGATCACCATCCTGCAGGTCGCGGCCAATCCGCTGGCGGCGGCGCTAGGACCGCCGGAAGGGAGCCATTTCCGGCTCACGCTGTCGCAGACCTTCAACAGCTTCGGCACCTTTATCGGCCCGTGGCTGGGCGCGAGCCTGTTTCTTGCAGGAGTCGAGGTGAACGAGGGCGCAGCGCTGGACGCGGGCGTCCGCGCAGGCGCGCTGGCGGGGATCGATCGCGCCTATTTCTGGATCTGCGGATTGATCCTGCTGCTGCTTGCCTTTTTCTGGTTCAGTCGCCGCACCGTCTCCGCCGCCGCACCCGAACCAAACGCTGCTTCTACGGGTGAAGTAGTTGATCTAATTCGTCGCGGACTAACATCCCCAATCGCGCTAACGGCCATATTGGGTTTGGGTGTAGTCATTGTAGCAGCACTAAACGGATGGTGGCCCTCTGCGCTTTTGGCCGTGCTTGGTACCACTTTCACGCTGATCTTGCTTTGGCAACTAGGGAGCGCCACCGGATCACCTTGGGCGCGCTATGGGGGGATGGCGATCTTCCTCTACGTCGGGGCGGAGGTTGCAATCGGCACGCAGATGGCGCTGTTCCTCAATTCCGAAGCGATCTGGGCCAATTCCGACGCTGCCTTCTCCGTGCCGTTCCTCGGCTGGGTCATGGGCAGCGACGGAGTACCTGGGGTCTCGCTGCAGGAGGCCGGGCGTGCGGTGGCCTTTTACTGGGGCGGGGCGATGGTTGGCCGTGCGGTCGGCTCGATCCTGCTGACGAAGTTCCCGGCGGCGCGGTTGCTGGCGCTGTTCGCAGCGGTCGCTTGCGTCATGTGCCTTTATGTCGTGCTTGTCGGCGGAGTCTCGGCTGGCTTCGTCGCGCTGGCGATCGGTTTCTTCAACTCGATCATGTTCCCGGTGATATTCACCCTGACGCTTGAGCGCTCCAGCGCCCGCGAGGAGGCCACATCGGGCTTCCTGTGCACCTCGATTGTCGGCGGGGCATTTCTCCCGCTGCTGGTGGGCGTGGTGTCCGACGCGGCGAGCTATACATTCGCGCTGATCGCGCCTGCGGTATGCTATGCGTTGATTCTCGGCTTCGGCATTGCGGCACGTCGGACACCGGCAGTTGCGCGGTCGCCGGACGAAGCAGCCGCAGCCATGTCGCACGGCCATTGACGAACCAGGGAGAGGGCAAAGTGAGCACTACGGACAGCAAGGGCCTTGGCCGGCGCGATTTTCTGGGTGCGGCAACGCTGGGCACTGGCGCGGCGCTTGCCGGGATGGCGAGCGGTGCGGCAGCCCAGCAGGCGGCACCTGCTCCGCAGGTCGATTTCCCGGAAGATCCACGGGCGTTCGGCGGTGGCCCGGCCGGTACCAATATTCGCGCCGAGATCGATCTTTACGACTGCGAAGTCGAGGGCAGGCTCCCCACGGATCTCGACGGAGTGTTCTATCGTGTCGGGCCGGATCCCCAATATCCCAAGCCGCCCGAGTATGCCGGCGACATTCCCTTCGACGGCGAAGGGCATGTGTCGATGTTCCGCATCAAGGGTGGCCATGTCGATTACCGCACGCGCTATGCGAAGAACCAGCGCTGGAAGGCGCAGCACGAGGCGCGGCGTTCGCTCTTCGGCATGTACCGCAACCCCTTCACCGACGATCCAAGCGTCGAGGGCCTGAGCCGGGGCACCGCCAATACCCAGCTCTTCCTCCATCACGGCAAGCTGCTGGTGCTCAAGGAAGACAGTCCGCCCGTCCACATGGATCCGCTGACGCTGGAGACGGTCGACGATTACTATACGTTCGGCGGCAAGCTGGAGAGCCTGACGCACACCGCGCACCCCAAGATCGACCCGGTAACGGGCGAATATATCGGCTTCGGCTACGAGGCGACTGGCCTGATGTCGAAAGACATCAACGTTTTCTCCGCCGATCGCGAAGGCAACATCAACTGGTCGGTCACGGTGCAGGCCCCCTATGCCGGGATGATGCATGATTTCTGCGTCACTCAGACGCATGTGATCCTCTACCTCGTTAACATGGTTTCCGACATGGACCGGATGCGTGCGGGCGGCGTGCATTTCTCCTACGATTCCAAGGCGCCATGCTATCTCGGCGTGATGCGCCGGGGCGGCGACGGCAGGGATCTCAGATGGCTCACCGGGCCGAACCTGTTCTGCACCCATGTGATGGGCGGCTGGTCGGATGGCGAGAAGATCACGGTCGACATGGACGGAGGCGAGGGCAACCAGTTCCCCTTCTTTCCCAGCCTGCATGAGCCGTTCGATCCGGTGAAGGGCACTGGCTATGTTCGCCGCTTCACTGTCGATCTCTCCAGCCGCAGCAATGACCGCTTTCAGGCGGAAACGATCTTCCCCGAAGTCACCGGCGTGCTCGCGCGGCAGGACGACCGCTACCACACGCTGCCGTACCGGTACGGTTACCTGCAGAGCTTCGGCCGCCAGGGCGGGTGGTGGATCGTGGATCACCAGACCGGTGCGACGCAGCTCGCCAGCGTGCCAGACTATTCGCTGTCCGAAATGACTTTCGTCCCCCGTTCCAAGGATGCTCCCGAAGGCGACGGATATCTGATCGGGATCGGTTCCAGCCAGAAGGAAAACGGTCGCTCCGATCTGATCCTGTTCGATACCAAGGCGATTGCCGAGGGGCCGGTCGCACGGGTCAAGATGCCGTTCAAATGCGTCGGGCAGGTGCACGGCTTCTGGGCCGACGCGAGAGATATCCCCGGGGCGTCGGCGGCCTGATAATCCAATGAGATCGCTGGTCAGGTTTCTGGTTCTTGCGCTGGCCCTGCTTGCCGCCCCTGCGCAGGCGGAAAAGCGCATCGCCATCAGTTTCGACGATGTTCCGCGCCATGCAGGCGGCTTCATGACCCCCGATGAACGGGCGATCGTACTGATCGCAGCGCTTGCGGAGGCGGGAGTGGAGCAGGCGGGATTCTTCGTCACCACCGGCAATCTAGAGGATCCGGACGGCGAAGGCGGCGAAACGCGGATCAGGGCCTATGCCGCAGCCGGCCATGCGATCGCCAACCATTCGCATGGACATCTGTGGTATCACCAGAGCGAGATTGCCGACTACATCGCGGATCTCGACCGCGCCGAGGCCTGGCTCAAGGACATGCCCGGCAAGCGGCCATGGTTCCGCTTCCCTTATCTGGACGAGGGGCGCGATATCGCCCGGCGCGATGCGATGCGCGCGGCGCTGAAGCAGCGCGGGCTGATCAACGCCTATGTCACGATCGACGATTACGACTGGCACGTTGACGGCCTCGCCGCGCGGGCGGCGGAACAGGGTCGGGCGATCTCGCTCGACGCGCTGCGCGATCTCTATGTCGAAACGCTGGTCGATACCGCCAATTTCTACGAGGAGATGGCGCTTGAAACGCTCGGCCGTTCGCCCGCCCATGTCCTCCTGCTGCACGAGACAGACATTGCCGCCTTGTTCATGGTCGATCTGGTCGCAGCGCTCCGGGCCGATGGCTGGACCATTGTCACCATGGACGCGGCCTACCGGGATCCGATCGCGCAGGCGGAGCCCGATACGCTTTTTCTCGGCGGCGGGCGGCTGGCGGCCATTGCCGCTGCGGCCGGCAGGGAACCGCAGGATCTGGTCCATGAACGCACGGATGAGGACGTCCTGACCAGCCTTTTCGAGGAGCGCGTGATTGTGAAGAGCGAAGAATGATGGGCAGGTTCAAGGCCTTCGGTGTGATCGCGGCAACACTGCTTCTGACGCTTCCTGCGGCAGGCCAGGAGCTCTCCCGAATGGAATGGGCCCAGTCCGAATGGCCCGGCACTGGGCAGGACCAGTCCGAGCGGCACTACAGCCCGCTGGCCGACATTAACGCGGGCAATGTGAGCGAGCTCGGGCTCGCCTGGTATGCCGATATCGACACCACCCGCGGGGTTGAAGCGACGCCGCTGATGGTCGGCCGCATGCTCTACAATGTCGAGCCGTGGAACATCGTCACCGCATTCGATGCGGCGACCGGTGAAGTGCTGTGGCGATACGATCCGCAGGTGCCGCAGCGCTTCGGCCGGCTGGCCTGTTGCGACATCGTCTCGCGCGGGCTGGCCTACTGGCGGGACAGGATTTATGTCGCCACGCTCGACGGGCGGCTGATCGCGCTCGATTCCAGGACCGGCGAGGTGCAGTGGTCGGTCCTGACGGTCGACAATTCCAAACCCTATACGATCACGGGCGCGCCGCGCATTGCGGGCCGCACGGTGATCATCGGCAATGGCGGCGCGGAAATCGGCGTTCGTGGTTACGTCACGGCCTACGACCTCGAGACAGGAGAGCAGCTCTGGCGCTGGTACACCGTACCCGGAAATCCAGCAGACGGGTTCGAAAACGCGGCGATGGAAATGGCCGCGAAAACCTGGACCGGCACATGGTGGCGGCAGGGCGGCGGCGGGACGGTGTGGGATTCCATGTCCTACGACCCCGAACTTGGCCTCGTCTATATCGGCACCGGCAACGGTTCTCCCTGGGCGCGGACTTATCGCAGCCCCGGCGGCGGCGATAATCTGTTCCTCGCCTCGATCGTGGCGCTGAAGGCGGATACGGGCGAATATGTCTGGCACTACCAGACCGTGCCGGGCGAGGAGTGGGACTACACTGCCACGCAGCAGATGATCCTCGCCGATATCGAAATCCATGGCCGGCTGCGCAAAGTGATCATGCAGGCGCCCAAGAACGGGTTCTTCTACGTGCTCGACCGCGAGACGGGCGAGCTGATCAGCGCGGAAAAGATCGTGCCGATCAACTGGGCCAGCCATATCGACATGAAGACCGGCCGCCCGGTGGAGAATCCCGAAGCCCGCTACGGCAAGGAGCCGGTGATGATCTCACCCGGTGCGGGCGGGGCGCATAACTGGAACCCGATGGCGTTCAGCCCGGTTACCGGCCTCGTCTATGTGCCGGTGACGGAGACCTATATGGCCTATGGGCTGGCCGACGACTACGATCCGGAAAAGGGCGGGCTCGGCACGAGCTTCTTCGGCAAGGATGAAAAGCGCCGCGAGATAGCCGAATATGCCGATGCCCATTCCAAGGGATGGCTCTCCGCCTGGGACCCAGTGGCGCAGCGCGAAGTCTGGCGCGGACCGGTGGAGAAGAAGGGCAGCGGCGGGGTGCTGGCGACGGCCGGCAACCTCGTCTTCCAGGGCAGCATCGGCATGACCTTCGCGGCCTATCGCGCCGATACGGGCGAGAAGGTCTGGGAAATGCCGGTGCAGAACGTGCCGATCGCGGCGCCGATCAGCTATATGC